>NZ_JBJLRD010000030.1:0-52426 GCF_050871305.1 Kineococcus gypseus
GGGCGTCGCCCCCCACCGCCCACGGCCCCCCGGCGGCGCCCGGGGGGGGGGGGCGGGGGGGGGGCGCTCGCGGCTCACCGCGCCGCTGCGGCGGGGTGGTTCAGCGCACGGTGACGACCGCGCCGCGCGCCGGGGTCCAGGTGATCGAGCCGCCCTGGAAGTCGCTGCGCCTGCCGCCGGCGACGTCGTACTCGCTGGAGGTGGGGTACCCGAGACGGCCGGTCTCCCAGCCCTGGCGGGCCCAGGCGTCGCGGATCGCGCCGCGCACGCTGTGCGCGCCGGTGCGCGGGGACCAGTAGATCGATCCGCCCTGGAAGTGGGTGAAGGCGCCGCCGGGCAGGGCGACCTCGTCGGTGGTGGGGTAGCCGAGGAACCCGGTCTCCCAGCCGTTGCGGGCCCACGCGTCGCGGATGGCGCCGCGCACGGCGTGCGCGCCGGTGCGCGGGGACCAGTAGATCGATCCGCCCTGGAAGTGGTTGAAGGCGCCGCCGCGCAGGGCGACCTCGTCGGTGGTGGGGAAGCCCAGGTAGGAGCCCTCCCAGCCCATCGCCTTCCACTTCTCGCGCACCAGGCCCTTGACGAAGCGGGCGCCGGTGGCGGGCAGGAAGTAGATCGAGCCCACCGCGTAGTGCCGGTAGCGCCCGCCCTCCTTGGCCGGCCCCTCCTCGCTCGTGGGGGCGCCGAGCACGCCGGCGCCGACCGCGGCGTACTTGGCCGCGACCTGCGAGGCGCTCGCAGCGCCGGATCCGGCGATCTGCGCGACGCGCTCGCGGATGGCGTCCATGCGCGTGAAGCCGACGTTGCCCGGGCAGGCGGTGAAGCCGACGTCGCGGTGGGCGTTGACCGTGCGCAGGGTCACCGTGGTGCCCTTGGCGTAGCGGGCCGTGCCGCCGCCGGCGCTGGTGAGCTGCACGCTGCCGCGCGCGGGCACGCCGTGCAGCGAGAACTTCCAGGCGATGACCTGCGCCACCGACTCCAGGCACGCGGCGGTGGGGGCCACGGAGGTGAAGTCGCCCATCATCGACACCCCGAAGGTGTCGGTGTTGAAGCCGCCGGCGTGGGCGCCGACGACGGGCTGGGTGGTGCCGCCGGCGCGGCCCTCCCAGATGCCGCCGAAGCGGTCGACGACGAAGTTGTAGCCCAGGTCCGACCAGCCCAGGGTCACCGTGTGGTAGCGGTACATGCCGCGGATGACGGCCGGCACCTGCGCCTGGCTGTAGCTGCCGCCGTCGGCGGTGTGGTGCACCACGACGGCCTTGATGGTGCCGCTGTACGCCGGCGCGGACTTGCGCAGCGTCTCGTCGGCGCCCCAGTCGGCGCGCGAGCGGATCACCGGCTGCCCGGCGGCCAGGGTGCGGCGCACGACCTCGCCGGCGCCGGTCGCGGCGCCGTCCGCGGGCAGCGCCTCGCCCGCCAGGGCCTGCACGCCGCGCGAGCGGGGCAGCACCGCGGCCGCGCTCGCGGCGGCCTCGGCCACCGCCGCGTCGGCCGCGCTGGAGCCGGGGTCGACGACGTGCAGCTCGGCGTGCGCGACGTCCGCGGCGGCCAGGCGCACCTCGACGGTGGCGCGGGCGCCCAGCGAGCCCACCCACAGCGGGTCCGAGCCGGGCACCTGGGTGCGCGCCTCGTCCGTGCCGGGGTCGGCCTCGCTGTCGTTGAGGGGCAGCTCGCTCCACGCCGACCACGCGCCGGCGCCGCTGCGGGTGCGCACGTGCACCACGTCGGTGCTCGCCCCGCGCGGGAAGGTCACGCCGAGCATGTGCCCGCCGTCGACCTCGACGCCGACGACGGCCAGGCCGCCGGCGGCGCGCAGGGTGCGCCCGGCGCTGCTCGCGCCCCCGTCGGCGAGCACCCCGCCGGCGGCGGGCGCGGCGGCGCCCCGGGCCAGCGGGTAGGTGGCGGTGGAGCCGCCGACGCTGAGGGCGCCCGCGCTGAGCGCGGAGGGTGCGGGGGCCGCGGCCGCCGGCCGCGCCGCCGCGGTCAGGCAGCCCAGCAGCGAGGCCGCTCCGGCCCCGCGCAGCAGGGTGCGGCGCGAGAGCTCCTCGCGGGTGGTGCTCGACACGGCTCGGCGCTCGGTGGTGGTCCACCGCATGGCAGCTACGTCCTTCGCTCGACGACAGGGGCGGTCGCACCCACACGGGTCAACGCTCACGGGTGGCATCGGCGCGGAGCGGGACGTGCTTGAGCGGTGGACCTGGTCCTCCTGCCACCCTGCGGGAGCGGTGGCTGGTGCTCAAGGTGCGTGAGAGCACAACTCGGTAACGAACAGGAACCTGACGACTACGCAGAGTCGCCAGGTGGGCAGGGGAGGGCGTCACCGCCGGTCGCCGGGGTGGGCCGGACGGGTGAGGGCCGCACGGGTCAGCCGATCCGCACGGTCACCGCCCCCGCGCCGTCGAGCACGACGCTGCCCCCGGTGAAGCGCGAGGTCCACCCGTCGCCGGTGCGCTCGGCGTCGGAGACGGGGTAGCCCAGCTCCCCGCGCTCCCAGCCGCGCGCCGCCCAGGCGTCGCGCACCGCCGCCGGCACCGCGTGCGCCCCCGTGCGCGGCGTCCAGTAGACCGAGCCGGCCTCGAAGTGGTTGAAGCGGCCCACCCCGTCCGGGGTGGGCCGCTCGTCCGTCACGGGCAGGCCGAGCTGCTGCGCGCGCGCGCCGGACAGGTAGTGCGCGGCGATGGCGCCGTGCACCTCCCGCGCCTGCGTGCGCGCCGACCACAGCACGCTGCCGCGCTCGTGGTCGCGGCGCAGGCCCCCGCGCCACTCGCGCGCCGGGCCCAGCGGCGCGCCCAGCACCGAGCGCTCCGCGCCCAGGGCCACCCAGTGCCCGGCCAGCGGCGAGGTCTGCCCGGTCCACCACGACGTCTCCGCGGCCGCGCCGCGCCGGCTCAGCGAGACGTGCACGTGGTCGGTGTGCGGGCTGGCCCCGGTGTAGGGCAGCCACCCCTCGTCCGCGCGGTACGAGCCCCAGATGCGCCCGTCCCAGATGACGTACATGACGCCCAGCCGCCGGGCGTTGACGGCGCTCGCGGCGTCGGCGTCCTCGCCGAGCAGCCACGTGAGGAAGTCCTCGGCCAGGGCCCGCTCGGCCGGGTCGCCCGCGTCGAGCACCCAGTCCAGCGCCCGCCCGTCGTGGTGCTCGGAGTTCACCGGCCCGCCCACCGGGCACGCCCGGGCCGTGCCGATGGTCTGCGGGCCGTACGCGTCGACGATCAGCCGGCGCAGCAGCTCCGTGCCCGGCTGCACGGGCGCGCAGTCCACGGCCGGCTCGTAGCGGGCGGCGGCGTCGACCTCCGCGGGCAGGTGCGCGGGGGCGGAGGGGGCCGCCGCCGCGGCCGGGGCGCCGGCCAGCACCAGCGCGGCCGCCGCGGCCAGCGCGGCCGGGGCCGTGCGCGGCGCCGGCGCGACCCGCCGGCGCGCGGCACCGGGCGCGGGTCGTCGCGAGCGGTCAGGGGTCATCGCCGGGGCGCTCCGTCCGTGGGCGGCAGGGTCCAGGGGCCGCCGGTCGGCGACGCTCCACCAGGGACGGAACGTAGAGGACGGTGGAGGCGTTGTGAACGCTCCCGGCACCCCCGGCGGGTCGGGACGGCAGGACCCCGCCGCGCCGGCGCGCTGCCCGCCCAGCCGCCGGGGCCCCCGCCCGGGCCCCCGCCGGGTCCCTCGCCCGGTCCCTCGCCGGGTCCCTCGCCGGGTCCCTCAGGCCCCGGCGGACGGCGTCGTGGACTCGTACAGCTTCACGCCGTAGTCGTGCAGGTCCCGCTGCTGCACCAGGCGGTAGCCCCGCCGCAGCAGCCGCACCGTCTCGCGGTCCTGCGCGGTGACCGCCACCAGCGGCCCGGGACCGCCGACCACCCAGACCCGCTCCACGCCGGCCAGCGCCGCCGCCAGCCGCTCCACCGGCACGGGCACGCCCACCAGCGTGGCCGACGGCTCCGCCGGCCGCGCCAGCGCCAGGTCCCTCAGCCCGGCGACCGCGTCCGGGTACACCTGGGTGAGCACCCGGTAGCGGTACTCCCCGTCCGGCACGAAGAGCAGCCCGTCGCCCGGGCGGGCCTCGGCGGCCAGGTGCTCGGCCGCCCCCCGCAGGTCCTCCAGGTGCCCGGCGCGCGCGTCGCGGAAGTGCGCCTGCGCGCGCAGCCCGGGCACCCCCACCGCCGCCACCAGCGCCAGCGCCAGCACCGCCGGGACGGCGCGCCGGGGCAGCGCCACCGGGACGGCGCGCCGGGGCGAGCGCGCCCGCGGGAGCGCCAGCGTCACCGCCGAGGCCAGCAGCAGGCAGGTGCCGGGCACCGCGGCCACCAGGTAGCGGGTGGTCCACAGCGGGTGCACCTGGGAGAGCAGCCACAGCAGCGGCACCGGCGCGGCGCCCCACAGCAGGCCCACCAGCAGCAGCCGGCGCGCCCGCGCCCGCAGCAGCGCCGCGGCCACGGCCGCGGCCGCCGCGACCACCGCGGCGCCCGAGCCCAGCGCGAAGCGCACGTGCTCGGGCAGCTGCTGCGGCGACGGCGGCAGCAGGAACGCCACCTGCCCGGACTGGGTGCTCTGCGCCAGCAGCAGCGGCGCCGCCAGCGCCAGCCCCGCCCCGGCCGCGGCGGCACCGCGCCGGCGCACCGCCGGCGCCGAGGCCAGCAGCCAGCCGGCGTGCGCGAGCAGCACCCCCAGCGCCAGCGTGTTCAGCGCCCCCAGCAGCGGCAGTCCCAGCGCGTACGCCACCCACCAGCCGCGCCGCGCCGACGCGCCCGCGCGCACCAGCAGGTAGGTGCACGCCGTGGCCACGAGCGCGGCCAGCGCGTAGGGGCGCGCCTCCTGCGCGTACCGGCTCACCACCGGGGTGACCAGCCACAGCGCCGCCGCGGCCACCCCGGCCGCGCGCGCGGTGCCCGGGCCCACCGCCGGCAGCGCCAGCCGGCGCGCCAGGCCGTGCAGCAGCGGCGCCGTGGCCGCGGCGGCCAGCACCGAGGGCCAGCGCGCCTGCTCCACCGTCACCGACGACCCGAAGAGCACGTGCACGAGGAAGTAGAAGGGCGCGTGCACGAGGTCGACGTCCTGCACCAGGCGCCAGATCGCCCCGGCGCCGCGGCCGGCCACCGCGACCGTCACCGCCTCGTCGCGCGAGGGGCTCGGCGCGCCCACCCGCCAGGAGAACAGGGCCAGGCCCACCAGCGCCGCCACCGCGCCCACCAGCACGTCGGGCAGGCGCGCCCGGCGCGCCCGCGCCGCCGCGGCGCGCGGGTCCGGTGCGGCCCCGGGGTCCGGTGCGGCGCCCGGGCGCGGTGCGGCGCCCGGGCGCGGGCGGGAGGCGGGCACGCGGGCGGGGACGCGGGCGCCCGCGGGCCCGGTGCGCTGCTCAGTGCTCAGGTCGACCTCGCTCGTCACCGGTGCCGCGGCCGGCCGCCGCGCGGGCGCGGCGGGTGCGCCCCGCGGCGGCCCGCGGCGGCCCGCGTCACAGCGGCAGCCGGCGGAACACCGGGGCCGGGACGTGGCGCAGGGCCGACATGACCCAGCGCATCGGCTCGGGGGCCCAGACGGTCTCCTTGCCGGTGCGCACGGCCTCGACGGCCACCTCCGCCACCTGCTCCGCGGACACGGACAGCGGGGCCGCCTTCAGCCCCTCCGTCATCTTCGTCGTCACGAAGCCCGGGCGCACGACGACCACGCGCACCCCCGAGGGGCGCAGCGCCTCGCGCAGGCCGGTGAAGAAGGCGTCGAAACCGGCCTTGGAGGAGCCGTAGACGAAGTTGGAGCGGCGCGCGCGCTCCCCGGCCACCGACGACAGCGCCACCAGCACCCCGTGGCCCTGCGCGCGCAGCCGCTGCGACAGCAGCACGCCCAGGCGCACGGGCGCGGTGTAGTTCACCGTCGCGACCAGCTCGGCGGCGTCGGGGTCCTGCCACGACCGCTCGTTCTCGCCGAGCACGCCGAAGGCCAGCACGGTCACGTCCACGTCGCCGGCGGCGAACGCCTCGTCGAGCACGCGCTCGTGGCCCGCGGTGTCGGTGGCCTCGAAGTCCACCGCCCGCACCGCGTGCCCGCGCCGGTGCAGGCGCTCCACGGCGGCGTCGCGGCGCTCGCCGGGGCGCGCGGCCAGGACGACCTCCAGCGGGCGCTGCGGGCTCAGCCGCTCCACCACCGCCAGGCCGATGTCCGAGGTGCCGCCGAGCAGGAGCACGGAGCGGGGGTTGCCGAGGGCGTCGATCACGGGGCGTCTCCAGGCCGGGTCGGGGAGCGGTGGTGTCCCGCCGGGCCGGCCCGACCCCGCCGGCCCGCCGGGGTCCGGGCGAGGGGACCGGCCGTCCGACCCTAGCAACGCCGCCCGCGGGCGGGCGCCGCCGGAGCGGGCGCCGCGCAGCGCCCGGTCGCCGCGCCCCGGCCGCGCGGGCGCGTCGGGTGCGGGGCAGGAGCGCGACGGGCCGCTGACGGCCGGCCCGGTCCCGTGCGCTGCCCGGACCGCGCTCCGGCCGCGCGCAGTAGCGTTCCGCTCCGACGACCCCGGGTGGAAGGACACCGACGATGCCTCAGCCCCCGAACGCCGCGCCGCAGCCGTCCGGACCGCCGCGGCCGCCGAGCCTGGAGGAGCTGTCCCACCTGCCCTCGAACTGGGGGCGCTGGGGCCGGGGTGACCAGAGGGGCACCGCGAACCTGGTCGACGGCGCCGCGCGGGCGCGTGCCGCGCTCGAGGTGCGCAGCGGGCGCAGCGTCTCGCTGGCCCTCCCGGTGCGACCGGTGCCGTTCTCGGGGGCCGGGCCGCTGGCGCAGCAGACGGCGACCGTGCCCGCCCCGGCGCACCACCTGATCAGCCACACCGGCTCGCCGCCGCCCGCGGTCGTCGACGTCCTGCTGCTCAACAACCACAACGGCCGGTCCACCCACCTGGACGCGCTGGTCCACGTCCCGCTCAGCGGGAGCGGGGGGACGTACGTCTACCCGGGGGTGCCGTTGCACGAGGCGGTGGGCCCGACGGGGATCACCCACGGCTCGACCACCCCCCTGGCCGACGGGATCGTCACGCGGGGCGTCCTGCTCGACCTGGCTCCGGGCGGCGCCCTGGCCGAGGGCCACCCGGTGTCCGGTGCCGACCTCGGCGCCGCGCTCGAGGTGACCGGCGTCGCGCTGGAACCCGGTGACGCGGTCGTCGTGCGCGGCGGGTGGGTGGTCGGCGAGCGCTCCGGCGAGCGCCTGCCCGGGCTGACCGTGGGAGCGGTGACGTGGCTGCACGAGCGGGACGTCTCGGTCTACCTCGGCGACGTCGGTGACGCGCAGCCGCCCGTCGAGCGCGAGGTGCCCCTGCCCCTGCACCAGGTGGGGCTCGCGCGGCTGGGCATGCCGCTGGTCGACTCCGTCGCCGTGGAGGACCTGGCGGCCGCGTGCCGGCAGGAGGGGCGCTCGACCTTCATGCTGGTGATCGCCCCGCCGCGCGTCGAGGGGCTGACCGGTGTCCCCGTCAACCCGCAGGCGATCTTCTGACGCCCACCCCGTCAGACGGGTCCGCGCCGGCGACGGGGGCCGGCGCGCTGGACGGGGCCGCGCCGCCGGCGGTGGTGGTGCGCGCCGGGGTCGCGGCCGGCGCCCGGGGCCCGGGGCCTACCCTGCGGGCGTGCCGCCCCCGCCCACCCCCCGGCGCCCGTGAGCGGGGTCCTGACCGGCTTCGTCGTCGTGGCCGCCGTCGTGCTGGTGGGCTACGCCGTGGCGCGCACCGGGGTGCTCGGCCCGTCCGGGCAGACCGTGGTCTCGCGCCTGGTGTTCTTCGTGGGCAGCCCGGCGCTGCTGGTGCGCACGCTGGCCGGCACCGACCCGGCCGAGCTGCTGTCCGGGCCGGTGGCCGCCGCGGCCGCCGGCGTGGCGGTGTGCGCGGCCCTGTGGTGCGTGCTGGCGCGCTGGCGGTTGCGCCTGGGCGCGCAGGAGGTGGTGGTCGGCGCGCTGGCGTCCTCGTACGTCAACGCGGTGAACATCGGCCTGCCGGTGGCCTCCTACGTGCTCGGCGACGTGGCCGCGGTCCTGCCCGCGCTGCTGCTGCAGATGGTGGTGCTCAACCCGCTGGCGCTGGCCGCGCTGGACCTGACGCGCGGCGGCGGCTCCTCCGCGCGCCGGCTGCTGTCCCCGCTGCTGAACCCGCTGCTGCTGGCCAGCGCCGCCGGGCTGGCGCTGGGCGCCAGCGGCGCCGGGCTGCCGGTGGCGCTGGACCGGCCGCTGGAGCTGCTGGCCGGCCTAGCGGTGCCCGGGGCGCTGCTGGCGTTCGGGATGTCGCTGCACGGGCGGGTGGCCACCGGCTGGCGGCGCCCGGAGGTGCTGCTGGCTACGGCCCTGAAGGCGCTGGTGCAGCCGGCGGCGACGTACGCGGTGGCGCGCTGGCTGCTGGGCCTGGACGCGGCCGCCGTGCACGCGGCCACCATGGTGGCCGCTCTGCCCACCGCGCAGAACGTCTTCACCTTCGCGGTGCGCTACGAGGCCGGGCGCGAGCTGGCGCGCGACGCGGTGCTGCTGACCACCGCGCTGTGCGCGCCGGTGCTGCTGCTGGTCGGCGCGCTGGTGCCCGCCTGAGCGGCGCCGGGCCCCGCGCGGGGCCCGGCGCCGCCCGTGAGCCGCCCGTGAGCCGCCCGGCGGCGGGGTCGGCGGCGTCGGCGGGGTCAGCGGTTCGCGCGCCAGGCCTCCCACGCGGAGGCGACGGTGTCGCGCAGGTCCTTCGAGGCGCTCCAGCCCAGCTCCTCGCGGATGCGCGAGACGTCGGCGACCAGGCGCGGCGGGTCGCCGGCGCGGCGCTCGCGCACCTCCGGCTCGACGTCGACGCCGGTGACCTCGCGCACCACGCGCAGCACCTCGAAGACCGAGGCGCCGGTGCCGGTGCCGACGTTGAAGACGTCGTGGCCCTCCTCGGCGGCGTCGCCGGCCAGGTGGTCCAGCGCCGCCAGGTGCGCCTCGGCCAGGTCCAGCACGTGCACGTAGTCGCGCACGCAGCTGCCGTCGGGGGTGGGGTAGTCGGCGCCGAACACGACCGGGGCGCGGCCGGCGTCCAAGGCCGTGAAGACGATGGGCACGAGGTTCATCACGACCGAGTCGCCCAGGTCGCTCCAGCCGGCGCCGGCGACGTTGAAGTAGCGCAGGTTCGCCGAGCGCAGCCCCCAGGCCACCCCGGCGGCGCGGTTCATCCACTCGCCCACGAGCTTGGTCTGCCCGTAGGGGTTGATCGGCTCGGCGGGGCCGTCCTCGCGCACCACGTCCACCTGCGGGGCCCCGTAGGTGGCGGCGGAGGAGGAGAAGACCAGCCGGCCCACCCCGGCGTCCTGCATGGCCTGCAGCAGGTTGGCCTGCCCGCCGACGTTCTGCTGCCAGTAGCGCGCCGGCTGCTGCACCGACTCGCCGACCTGCTTGCGCGCGGCGAAGTGCACCACGGCGTCGACGGAGTGCTCCGCGAACGCCTCGCGCAGCTCCTGCTGCGCCCGCTCGGCGGCGAGGTCGACCCGCACCACCGGCGCGTCCCCGACCCGCGCGGACCGCCCGCTGGAGAGGTCGTCGACCACCACGACGTGCTCGCCGCGCTGCTGCAGCAGCCGCACCACGTGCGAGCCGATGTACCCCGCACCACCCGTCACCAGAACGCTCATGGTCGCGAGCGTAGCCAGACCCGCGCCGGCGGCGTGCGGCGTTCACGTCCGCTGCGCCCCCGCGGGCGCCGCCGCCCACCTAGGCTCGGCGCGTGTTCGTCCTCGACAACCGGGTCCAGCCCTACGCCTGGGGCACCGCGCACGCCATCGCCGAGCTGCTCGGCGCCGAACCGGACGGCAGCCCGCGGGCGGAGCTGTGGATCGGCGCGCACCCGTCGGCGCCGTCCACCGCGGTGCCCGCCGGCGGCGGGGCGCCGCGGGCGCTGGACGAGGTCGTCGCCGCCGACCCGGCCGGCGTGCTGGGCCCGCACCGCCGCCGCGACCGGCTCGGCTTCCTGCTGAAGGTCCTCTCCGCCGCCGCGCCGCTGTCGCTGCAGGCGCACCCGGACCGCGCCACCGCGCAGCGCCGCTTCGCCGAGGAGGAGGCCGCCGGCGTGCCGCTGGACGCCGCGCACCGCCTCTACCGCGACGACGAGCACAAGCCCGAGCTGCTGTACGCCCTGGAGCCGTTCGCGGCGATGGCCGGCTTCCGCTCCCCGGCCGCGGCCCGCGAGCTGCTGGCCGCCCTGGAGCTGGCGCCGCTGCCGGAGCCTGCCGCGGCGCTGCTGGCCGGCCTGCTCGACGACCTCGCCGGCGCCGACGAGCCCGCCGCGCTGCGCGCGGCCACCGCCCGGCTGCTCACCGCCGCTCCCGGGGCGGCCGCGCCCCTCGTGGCCGCCGTCGCCGCCGCCTGCCGCGGGGTGGACGACGACTCCGCCCGCTGCGTGGTGCTGCTGGCCGGGCACCACCCCGGCGACGCCGGCGTGCTCGTCTCGACGCTGCTGAACCAGGTGCGCCTGTCGGCCGGGGAGGCGCTGTACCTGCCGGCCGGCAACGTGCACGCCTACCTCTCGGGCACCGGCGTGGAGCTGATGGCCAGCTCGGACAACGTCCTGCGCGGCGGGCTGACGCCCAAGCACGTCGACGTGCCCGAGCTGCTGCGGGTGCTGGACTTCCGCGTCCTGCCCCCGCCGCTGCTGCCGCCGCGGCGCGTCAGCGGCGACGAGGTCGTCTTCGCCCCCGGCGACGTCGACGACTTCGCGCTGAGCGTGCTGCGGGTGCGCGCGGGGGCGAGCACGACGTGGCGGCGCGCCGTGCCGCGCTCGCTGCTGTGCCTCGAGGGGGAGGTGCGGGTGGAGTCGGCCACCTCGCACGTCGTCCTGCCGCGCGGGGGCTCGGCGTTCGCCACCGCCGGCGAGCACCCGCTGCGCGTCAGCGGCGAGGGCCTGCTGGCGGCGGCCGCCCCCGGCGGCGCCTGAGCCGCGCGCCGGCCAGCGCGCGCGCCAGCACGGGCGCGGCCAGCAGCATCACCAGCAGCCGCAGCACCTGCACGCTGAGCACGAACGTGGCGTCCGCGCCGGCGCCGGCGGTGGCGGCCAGCACGGCGTACAGCCCGCCGGGCGTGGTGGCCAGGTAGCTGTCCAGCAGCGGCAGGCCCGTCCACGCCGACAGCAGCACCGCCAGCGCCGCGCTGCCGAGCACCCCGACGACGATGAGCAGCAGCGCCGCCGGCAGCACCCGCGCCACGCCCGCCAGGCTGGCGCGGGTGAAGCCCAGGCCCACCTGCAGGCCGACGAGCGCGTACGCCAGCGCCTCCAGCGCCCCCGGCACGCGCGCGCCGCCGGACAGCCCGCTCAGCGAGAGCAGCGCCGCCAGCAGCAGCGGGCCCAGCAGCGGGGCCGCCGGCAGGTGCGCGCGCCGCCCCAGCCGCAGCCCGGCCACCCCGCAGCCCAGGACCAGGAGCACCCCGGCCCACGCGGGCCCGCCCCCGCCGCCCGGTGCGACGGCGCCGTCCGCGCGCACCCCGAACGCCACGCGCAGCACCACCGGCAGCGAGAGCACCACCACGAGCACCCGCACGTACTGCACCACCGCCACGACGCGCTCGTCGGCGCCGAGCTCGCGCGCCATCGCCACCAGCCCGCCGGCGCCGCCGGCCACCAGCGCGAACGCGCCGGTCACCGGGGTGACGTCCGGGTGGCGGCCCAGCGCCGCGCCCGTGGCCAGCGACAGCGCCAGGGTGGCGGCGGTGACGGCCAGCACGGGCAGCCAGTGCTCGCCCAGCGCCACGAGGGTGGGCAGCTGCACCAGGGTGCCGGTGCTCACGCCCACCACCGCCTGCGCGGCCGTGCCGGCCCCGCGCGGCAGCGGCAGCCCGCGCCGGCGCAGCAGCGCGTCGAGCAGGCCGGCCAGCAGGCCGCCGAACAGCGTGGGCGAGGGCAGCCCCAGCGCCGCCAGGGCCACCGAGGCGCCGGCCGCGGCGGCGGCCACGGCCAGCACCCGCGCCGCGGTGCGGGTGGCGGACGGCGCCGGGGCGGCGTCGTGCGGGGTGCCCGGCCCGCTCACCGCCGCGGCAGGCGCGCGTCCACCCGCTCCTGCTCGGCCACGCCCGCCGGCAGCGCGGCCAGGTCCGGGGTGAGCACGACCGACCCGCCGCGGCACCACGCCGCCAGCGGCCCGCGCACCGCCTCGGCGGGGCCGGCGTCGGTGAGCAGGCGCACCCGCAGCGGCCAGGCGGCACCGGCGGCGGCCGCCTCGGCCAGCATCGAGGCGTGGGCCAGGTCGTCCAGGGCGCCGTCGCCGGGCGCCGGCTCGACCACCGGGGCGTGCACGTCGCCGTAGCCGGTGACCACGCGGGCGTAGTCGAGCACCCCGGCGGGCAGGCCGGCGCCGAAGGACGTCGCCAGCGGCGCCAGGGGCACCGCCACGCGCTCGGCCGGCCCGGCGCCCAGCGCCGCGGCGTCCGAGGAGACCAGGACGTCGGCGTCCGCGTGCCGGCCCGTCAGGACGTGGGCGCCGGTGCACAGCACCGCCAGCTGCCACACCACGGTGCGCCAGTGCGTGGGCAGGTCCAGCGCCACCCGGGTGCCCGGGCCGGCGTCGAACTCCTCCTCGAGCAGGTTGGCCGTCTTGGCCACCCAGTTCGCCAGCACCCGCGCCGACAGCTCCACGCGCTCGCCGTCGGCGGCGTACCGCGCGCCGTAGAACGTCAGGCGCGGGGAGGTGGGGTCGTCGGCGACGAGGGTCTGCAGCAGGGCGGTCACCGAGCGGGGGGCGGGGGGCGGCACGGCCCCACGCTACGGCCCGCGGGCGGGGCGGGCGCCCGCCGCCCCGGCCGGGTCGGCGCCGCCCGGTAGCGTCCCGGCGTGCTCGCCGCCCCCGCCGACGCCCGACCCGCCGCGCCCGCGCGGCGCCCCGAGCCCGCCTGGGCGGGGGTGCTGCTGACCCGGGTGCCGGTGGTGCTGGCCGCGGCCGTGGCCGCCGTCACCGCGGTCGCCGCGCCGCTGGCGCTGGCGGGCCTGTGGGCGCCGTGGACGGCGCTGCCGGTGTGCCTGGTGGCCGCCGTGCTCGCCGGCCGCCTGGCCGCGGGGGTGCCGGTGGTGCCCACGCCGGCGTGGGCGGCGCTGGCGGTCGCCGGCACCGCCGCCGGCGCGGGGCTGTGGGCGGGCCTGACCCGCGCCGAGCACGTCGTGCTGCGCCGCGACGCCGGCTCGCTGGCGCTGTACGCGCACCACCTCGCCACCCGCCACGGCCTGCCGGTGGACCCCTCCCTGCCGGCGCTGGGCGGGACGGGCGCGCTGGCCGACCCGGGCGTGAGCACGGCCAGCCCCGCCTTCTACGAGGTCGGCGCCGACGTCGTGCCGCAGTTCCTCACCGGCGCGCCGGCGCTGTTCTCCCTGGGCTCCTGGGCCGCCGGCTGGCAGGGGCTGCTGCTGGTGCCGGCGCTGCTGTCCGTCGCGGCGCTGCTGGCGGTGGGGGGCCTGGCCGCGCGGCTGGTGGGTCCGCGCTGGGCGCCGCTGGCGGTGGGCGCCTGCGCGCTGGCGCAGCCGGTGCTGCACGCGGACCGCTCGACGTACTCGGAGGTGCCGGCCCTGCTGGTGCTGGCCGGCGCCGCCTCGGTGCTGGTGGCGGCCACCACGGCGGGCGCGGTGGCGGGGGCGGCCACGAGCGCGGCGCGCCTGGGCGGCGGGGCGGGCCTGCTGCTGGGCGCGTGCGGGTTCGTGCGCGTCGACGCGCTGCGCGAGGTGGCGCTGCTGCTGCCGGTGGTGGCGGTGCTGGCCGGGCGGCGCCACCCGGCCGCGCGCGCCCTGCTGGCCGGGGCGGCCCTGGCGACGGCGCTGGCCGCCGCCGCCGCGGTGGCGGCCTCGTGGCCCTACCTGGCCAGCATCGCCGGCTCGCTGCTGCCGCTGCTGGCGGCGCTGGTCGCGCTGGCCGCCGCCTCCGCCGCCGCGCTGCGCCTGGCCCGCTCGGGGCGCCCGGCGCGGGTGCGGGCGCTGACGAGCCCGCGGCTGGGGACGGTGCTGGCCGCTGCGCTGGCGCTGGTGCTGCTGGCGCTGGCGAGCCGGCCGCTGTGGCTGGTGGTGCGCCAGGACCCCGCCGACCCGGGCAGCCGGCTGGTGGCCGGCCTGCAGCTGGCGCAGGGGCTGCCGGTGGACGGCGGGCGCACCTACGCGGAGCACTCCGTGGACTGGCTGGCCTGGTACCTGGGCTGGCCGGCGGTGGCCGCGGCCGGGGCGGCGGCGGTGGTGCTGCTGGCCCGCCTGGTGCCCGCCGTGCAGGGCCGCGCGCCGCTGCCGGGCTGGACCGGCCCGTTCCTCGTGGCCGTCGGCTCCGCGCTGCTGACCCTGTACCGCCCGGGCATCACGCCGGACCACCCGTGGGCCGACCGGCGCTTCGTGCCGCTGGTGCTGCCCGCGGTGGTGCTGCTGGCCACCGCCGCGCTGGCCGCCGCGGTGCGCGCGGTGGCCGCGCGCCTGCCGCGCCCCGCCGGCCCGGCCCGCCCGGCCCGCCCGGCGCTGCCGGCGCTCGTGGCCGCCGCGGGGGCGCTGGTGCTGCTCGTGCCCGCGGCCCTGGCCACGGCGCCGCTGGCCGGCCAGCGCACCGAGCGCGGCCAGCTGGCCGCCGTGCGCGAGGCGTGCGCCTCGTTCGAGGACGGCGACGTGGCCCTGGCGGTGGACGAGCGCTCGCGCAACGAGTGGCCGCAGGTGTTGCGCGGCACGTGCTCGGTGCCCTCCGCCTCGCTGGTGGTGCCCACCGCGCAGGGCCGCCCCGGCACCCTTGAGCACCTCGCGGCGCTGCGGGAGGTCGTGCAGCGCCAGGCCGCGCGGGTGCGCGCGGCCGGCGGGCGCCCGGTGCTCGTGGCCGCCGGGGGCCGCCTCGCCGCCACCGACACCCTGCGCGCCCTGGGCGTCGAGCAGCCGGTGACGGTGGCGCGGGTGCGCACCACGGAGGACCAGCGCCTGCTCACCCGCCGCCCGGACGGCGCTCAGCGCATCGTCGTCGAGCTGGTGACCGGGGTCGCGCCGGAGGCGCCTGCACCCTCCAGAGCGCCCGCCGGGGGCGCGGCCGGGGTGCGGGGGGGGGGCGCGGCGTCGACCCGCGGCCCGCCCCGGCCCGCCCCCCCGCGCCCGGAGGCCGCCCCCAGCGCCATGAGCAGCACGCCGGTGCCCAGGAAGGCGCCCACGCGGTAGAGCGTGTCCAGCGACGTGGTGTCCACTAGCAGGACCTTGCCGACGGCCACGGCGAGCGTCAGCAGCCCTGCCGCCCGCAGCGCCGGCGCGCGCCCGCCGCGGGCGAGACCGCCCAGCGCGTGCGGCCCGCGGCCGGCGGCCAGGGCGAGCAGGGCGCAACCCAGCCCGGCCAGCAGCAGGGTCGCGGCCATCACCCCCACCAGCAGGCCGTCGACCGCGGGGACGGGCGCGGCGGCGCGCACCCCGGTCAGCACGGCCAGCGCCACCAGCGCGTACCAGCTCGCCGGCAGGGACCACACCCACAGCCAGCGCGCGGTCAGGGCGCCCGGCCACAGCCGCGAGGCCGCCGCGAGCAGGGTGGCGGTGTCGACCAGCAGCAGCACCGCCGAGAGCACCGCGGCCCACGTGGCGACCTGCGCGGTCTCCGCGCGGCTCCAGAACGTCGTCAGCGGCACCTGGCCGTGGAAGCGCACCAGCCCGGTCAGCGCGGCGAGCGCCGAGACGGCGAAGCCGGTGCGCGTGGGGCGGTGGTGCGCCAGGACGCCGAGGACCAGGGCCTGGGAGAGCACGACGACGACCTCCACCTGCCCGGCCGCGTGGTGCAGCACCAGCGCCAGGCAGTACGCCACCGCCAGCGACCAGGACACCGAGCGCACCGGCGCGGGCACCCTCCGGGACGGTCGCAGCCGCGGCCACCACCGGGTGCCGGGCCCGTCGGCGCTCAGCGCGGCGGCGGCGGCCAGCGCCAGGGCCGGACCGGCGAGCAGGGCGCTGGCCGCGAGCCCGGGCGCCTCGCCCGGGGCGGTGAGCTGCTCGGCCAGCAGCAGCGGCGGCAGCCCGTGCAGGGCGGCGGCGGCGGTCAGGTGCCCGCCGCGACGCCCGGCGCGGTGGCCCGCGACCGCCCACGCCCACGCCAGGGCGGCGGAGCCGAGCACGACGAGCGTTGTCAGCGCCGTCGGGTCCGCGCCGGGGGCGGTGTCCACCAGCAGCGAGGCCGCCAGCTGGTGCAGCCACAGCACCGACAGCGCCACGGCGCTCAGCGCCGTCCACGCCGGGCGCGAGCGCAGCAGCAGGGCCGCCGCCAGCGCCAGCAGCGCGGCGAAGGCGGCCACGACGGAGGCGTCGACGCCCGCGGCGGCGCCGATGACCTGCCACGAGGCCCCCACGGAGGCCACGGTCGCCACGGCCAGCGCCTGCGAGCCCCAGGCGCGCGCCAGGGCGAGCGCGCCCAGCGCGACGAGCAGGGCGGCGGCCGAGCCGGGCACCGCCGGCAGCCAGCCGTGCACGGCGCTCGCCGAGACGGTGGTCAGGTACAGGCCCGCCGAGCCCACCGCCGCCAGCACCGGGGCCGCCGCCGCGTCGCGCTCGCGCCGGCGCACCCGCGCGGCGGCGGCGAGCAGGGCGCCGGAGAGCACCACCAGCGCGCCGGCGCGCGCGCCCGGACCGACCAGCCCGCGCTGCGCGCCCGCGACGAGCAGCAGCACGACGGCCACGAGCGTGAAGGCGCCGCCGCCGACGACGAGCGCGCGCCGCAGCGCGGCCTCGCCGGCGCGCACCCGCGGCAGCCGCGGCAGGTGCGGCCGGGGAGCCGGTGCGGCGGGCACGGGCGCCGGGGCGGGCGTCAGCGCCCCCGAGGGCGCGAACGCCGGGACGGGCGCGGGCGCCGGGGCCGGCAGGGGGGCGCGGCCCTCGCGCAGCAGCGCCTCGATCGAGGCCATGCGCTCGCCGAGGCGCCGCAGGCCGTCGTCGACGGCGGCGAGGCGCTCGGCCACCTCCGCGCCCGGCCCCGTGCCCGGCCCCGTGCCCGGCCCCGTGCCCGGCCCCGTGCCCGGCCCGGTGCCCGGCCCGGTGCCCGGCCCGGTGCCCGGCCCGGTGCCCGGCCCGGTGCCCGGCCCGGTGCCTGCGGTGCCGCGGTCGGTGTCCACGGGGTCCTCCTGGTGCCGCGCGTCGCGGCGGGGGTGTGCGGGAGCGCCGGGGGGACCGGCGGGGCGGCCACGCTAGGGCCGCGCCGCCGGTCGCCGCGGCGTCCCGCGCGGGTCCGCCCCCCGCGCCGCCCGGGCTCACCCGGACGGCCGTCACCCGGACGGCTCAGGCGACCCGCGTGCGCGAGCAGCGCGTCACGTACGGCATCTCCAGGCTCCCGGCGCTGCGCAGGCGCGCCTCGGCCTGCCGGCGCACGTCCTCGAGCACCTCGCGGCGGCCGTCCTCGTCCAGGGTGATCACCCAGCTGCGCGAGGCGGTCAGCTCCAGCAGCGCCTCCACGGTGGTCGGCCGGCTCCAGCGCACGTCGTAGCGCTCCACCGGGCCGAACGGCGGGCCCACCCGCGGCGCCAGGCTGCCCAGGTGCTCCTCGCCGGCGCCGGGCAGGGTGCGGTCCAGCTGCGCCACCCAGTCCACGGACGGGTCGCGCACGTTCCACAACAGCCCCAGCCACCCGCCCGGGCGCAGCACCCGCGCCACCTCCGGAGCGGCGCGCTCGGGGTCCACCCAGTGCCACGCCTGCGCCACCAGGACGGCGTCGACGTCGCCGTCCGGCAGCGGCACCTCCTCGCCGGTGCCCTCCAGCAGCTCCACGCCGGGCAGCACGGCGCGGAACTGCTCGCGCATGCCGGCCGTGGGCTCGACGGCGACGACCTCCAGGCCGCGCGCGACGAGCTGCCGGGTCAGCTTGCCGGTGCCGGCGCCCAGGTCGAGCACGCGCCGCGCGCCCGGGGGCAGCACCCAGTCCAGCGCCTCGTCGGGGTAGCCGGGGCGGGCGCGCTCGTACACGGCCGCCGCCGCGCCGAAGGAGCGCCCCTGGGAGGCGCGCCGCGCGCCGCGCTCGTCGTGGTCCACGCCCCCATGCTGCCCGCCCGCCCGGCGCGCTCGGTGCCCGGAGCCCCCGGACGGCGTCGGTAAGCTCCCCCGCGTCATGGCACCCGAACTCCCCGCCGACGCCGCTGCGCGCGCCGCGGCCCCGTCCGCCGCCCCCGCCGCCCCGCCGCAGCCGGACCGGCAGCGGCCGGGCCCGCCGCGCGGGGCCCCCGCGCCCGCGTCCCCCGCGCCGCCCGCGCCCGTGCCCACCGCGCCCGACGCGCCGCTGCCCGCGCCGGTGGACGAGCCCGCGCCGCCCGTGGTCACCGTCGTGCTGCCCTGCTACAACGAGGAGGCGCACGTCCTGCTGGAGGTGCAGCGCATCACCGCGGCGATGGACGCCGACGGCACGCCGTACGAGCTGCTGGCCATCGACGACGCCTCCACCGACGGCACCCTCGCGGTGCTGCGCCGGGCCGAGGAGCGCCACCCGCACCTGCGCGTGGTCGGCTTCCGGCGCAACGGCGGCTCGGGCACCGTGCGGCGCATCGGCACGCAGATGGCCCGCGGCGAGATCGTCGTGTGGACCGACGCGGACATGACGTACGAGAACGAGCGCATCCCCGAGCTGGTGCGGGTGCTGCTCGAGGACGACTCCTACGACCAGGTCGTCGGCGCGCGCACCACCGAGCAGGGCACCCACAAGGCGCTGCGGGTGCCGGCGAAGTGGGTCATCCGCAAGGTCGCCGAGGTCCTGGCGCGCCAGCGCATCCCGGACCTGAACTCCGGGCTGCGCGCGTTCCGCCGCTCCGTGGCGCTGCCGTACCTGCGGCTGCTGCCCGCCGGGTTCAGCTGCGTCACCACGATCACCCTGGCGTTCCTGTGCAACCAGCACGACGTGAAGTACGTGCCGACCTCGTACGCCAAGCGGGCGGGGACCTCGAAGTTCCACTTCGTCAAGGACGCCTACCGCTACATCCTGCAGGTGCTGCGGATGGTCATGTACTTCGAGCCGCTGCGGGTGCTCATGCCGCTGGCGCTGTTCCTCTTCGGCCTCGGCGCCGTCAAGGCCGTCACCGACATGTTCCGCCACGCCTTCTACTTCCCGGCCAACACCGTGCTGCTGCTGGTCTCCGGGCTGCTCATCGGCTCGGTGGCGCTGCTGGCCGACCTCGTCGTGCGCTCACGGGACTCCGCGTGAGCGCCGGCCCGGGCGCCGGCCCGCACGCCGCCCCCGCGCACGAGCCGCGCCACGAGGCCGCGCCGCGCCGCGCGGTCGTCGTCGGCCCCGCGCACCCGGCCAAGGGCGGCACCGCCGTGCACACCACCGAGCTGGCCCGGCACCTGGCCCGGCACCTCGCCGACGGCGCCGGCCCCGGCGCCCCCGCCCCCGAGGTGAAGCTGGTCTCCTGGGCCCGGCAGTACCCGGCGGCGCTGTACCCCGGGCGCCCGGAGGTGCCCGGCGGGGCGCCGGAGGTGCCGGGGTTCGAGCCCACCGTGCGCTCGCTGTCGTGGAGCTCGCCGGCGTCGTGGGTGCGCACCGGCCGCCGCGTGGCCGCCGCCGACCTGGTGGTGCTCACCCACGTCGTGCCGCTGCAGGTGCCGGCGCTGCTGGGGGTGCTGGCCGGGCTGCGCTCGGCGCGCTCGTCCGCGCGCACCGTCGTGGTGGCGCACAACGTGCTGCCGCACGAGTCGCGCCCGGGTGACGCGCTGCTGGTGCGCCGGCTGCTCTCCGGCGTGGACGGGGTGCTCGTGCACACCGACGAGCAGGCCGAGCTGGCCCGCGCGCACGGCGCGGCCCGCGTCGAGGTCGCCGACCTGCCCCCGCACCTGCCCGGCGGGCCGGCGCTGCCCGGCCCGGCCGGCTCGCGGGTGCCGCGCGACGGCGGGGTGCGGCTGCTGAGCCTGGGCGCGGTGCGCGCCTACAAGGGCGTGGACCTGCTGCTGCAGGCGCTGCGCGAGGTGCCCGCCGCGCGCCTGACGATCGCGGGGGAGCTGTGGGGCGCGGCCGGGCGCGCCGTGCGCGAGCTGGCCGCCGACCCGGCGCTGCGCGGGCGGGTGGAGCTGCGCGAGGGCTACGTGCCCGCCGGGGAGCTGCCGGCGCTGCTGGCCGCGCACGACGCGCTGGTGCTGCCGTACCGCTCCTCCACCGCCTCGCAGAACGCGCTGCTCGCCTTCGCGCACGGCCTGCCCGTGCTGGCCACCCGCACCGGCTCCTTCCCCGCGCAGGTGCGCGACGGCGTCGACGGCGTGCTCGTCGAGCCCGGCAGCGCCCCGGCCCTGGCCGACGGGCTGCGCCGCCTGCTCGACGGGGCCCTGGTGCACCTGCGCGCGGGCGTGCAGCCGCCGGACCTGGAGGAGCCCTGGTACGCGTACCTGGCCGCCCTGCAGCGCGCCGCGCGCGGCTCCACGGCCGCCGCCCCGCCCGGCGGGCCCCTGCTGGCGCTGGCCAAGCGCGGCGCCGAGCACGCCCTGTGGGCGCGGGTGGGGGTGCAGCGCCGCGTCGGCGAGCGCCTGGCCGCCCGCGAGCTGGCCGCACCGCCCTCGCGCCGGCCGGTGCCCAGCGGCGTGCCGCGCACCGGCGTGCTGCAGGACGCCGACGAGGTGGCCGACGCCGTCGCGCAGGCGAAGCGCCTGCGCCTGCCCGCCCACCCGGACGCGCCGAAGAACTGGGACGCCCTGGGCGCGGTGGGCGCCGTGCTCACCCTGGCCGACGACGGCTCGCGCACCGCGCGCGTCCTCGACGCCGGCAGCGCGCGCTACTCCCCGGTGCTGCCGTGGCTGCGGCTGTACGGCTTCGGCGCCGAGCGCGGCGCCCTGGCCGGCATCAACCTCGAGTTCGGCGCCCCCGTGCACCGCGACGGGGTGGAGTTCCGCCACGGCGACGTCACCGACACCGGCCTGCCGGACGCCTCGCTGGACGCGGTCACGTGCATGTCGGTGGTCGAGCACGGCGTGCCGGTGCCGCAGTTCCTCGCCGAGACCGCCCGGGTGCTGCGCCCGGGCGGGGTGCTGTGCCTGTCCACCGACTACGACGCGGACCCGCCGGACACCACCGGCCTGACCGCCTACGGGGTGCCGGTGCGCATCTTCTCCCCGGCCGACGTGCGCGAGCTGGTGCGGCAGGCGGACGCGGTGGGCCTGCAGCTGGTGGGGGAGCTGACCGACGAGGTGCTGGCCCACCCCGAGCGGCCGGTGCACTGGGCGCGCACGGGGCTGGACTACACGTTCGTGCTGCTGACCTTCCGCCGGCGCTGAGGCGGGTGCCGGGCGGGGTGCCGGGCGCGGTGCCGGGCGCGGTGGCGGGCGGAGTGCTGCGCCGGCTGGCGGGGCTGCTGCGCTCGCCGTGGCTGCGCGGGGGCTTCCTCCTGCTCGCGCTGGGCCTGGCGGCGGCGTACCTGGTGCGCGAGCGCGCCGCCGTCGCGGACGCCTGGGCGCGCCTGGACGCGCCCTCGGTGGCGCTGGCGCTGGTGCTGTCGGTGGCGAACGTGGCGCTGGCGGGCGCCTCGTGGCGGGCGGTGCTGGCCGACCTGGGCTCGCCGCTGGCGCGGCGGGACGCGGCCCGGGTGTTCTTCGTGGGCCAGCTGGGCCGCTACGTGCCCGGCTCGGTGCTGCAGTTCGTCGCGCAGGCGGAGCTGGCGCACGACCTGGGCGTGCCGCGCCGGCGCGCCGGCTCGGCGCTGGTGGTCGCGCTGCTGGTGTCCACGACGACGGCGGGGCTGCTGGTGACCGGGGTGCTGCCGGTGGCGCTGCGCGGGGCGGACCTGCCCGGGGCGGCGTGGGCGGGGCCGGTGCGCTGGCTGGCGCCGCTGCTGCTGGTGCTGCTCGTGCCGGCGGTGCTCAACCGGCTGCTGGGGGTGCTGCTGCGCGCCGCGCGGCGCGAGCCGCTGGAGCACCCGGTGACCGCGCGGGGCCTGCTGGCCTCGGCCGCCTGGGCGCTGGCCTCGTGGGCGGCGGTGGGCCTGCAGGTGTTCGTGCTCGCCACGGCACTGGGCGCCGGTGAGCCGGCCGGGCGCCTGCTGGCGCTGGCCGTGGGCGGCTACGCCCTGGCGTGGGCCGTGGGGTTCCTGGTGGTCCTGGCCCCGGCGGGCGCGGGCGCGCGCGAGGTGGTGCTGGCGGCGGTCCTCGCCCCGGTCGTCGGTGCCGGCGGGGCGGCCGTGGTGGTGCTCGGCTCGCGGGTGCTGCTGACGCTGGCGGACCTGCTGCTGGCCCTGGCGGCGCTGGCCACCACCCCGGGCGCCGCGGCCCGCCTGCGCACCGCCGGCCGGGCGCCGGGGGAGCGGGAGGGGCCTTAGCCCGATCAGGCCCACCTGCGCCGCGGCGCTGCGGGCGCCCGCGGGGCGTGCCGATGCCCACCGTGAGCAACCACGGAACACCAGAGCCCGGGGGGCGGTCCGCGACCCGGCGGTCCGCGCGGGCGGCGAGGAGCACGATGAAGACCGTCCTGGCGATCGAGACGACCAAGCCGATCGGCATCCGCGACCTCAACGGCTTCCTGGCCGGGCTGGCCGGGCGCCTGCCGGGCTGCTTCGTCTCCCAGGGCCCGAGCACCCGCGGCCGGCTGACGGTGACGGTCCTGTCGTCCGCGCCGGTGGCGCTGGAGGACGCCGAGGAGGTCCTGGAGTCCCTGCCGCACCTGTGCGACAGCATCGCCGGGCTGTCCCTGCTCGGGCCCGCCGGGCAGCCGGCGCGCTGAGGGGCCCGGCCCGCCCGCCGTCGGTCCGGTCGTCGCCGGTTCAGTCGTCGTCGCCGGGCACCCGGGTGGCCGGCACGTGCACCACGTCGGCGTACTCCGGGTGCCGGGCGATCCAGCGCGCGACGAACGGGCACAGCGCCACCGCCGTCGTGCCGCGGGCGCGCACGTCGTCTAGGGCGCCGCGCACCACCGCCGAGGCGGCGCCGCGGCCCTCGAAGCCGGGCAGCACCTCCGTGTGGGAGAAGACCACGAAGCGCGGTGCGCGCGAGTAGACGGCCACGGCGGCCAGCCGGCCGTCCACCCGCCCCTCGTAGCGCGACAGCTCGGCGTTGTCGACGACGGTGAGCCCGTCCGTCGGCGGCGCTGTGCCGGCGGTGCTGCTCGGGGGCGTGGCGCTCACGGTTGCGCTCCTGTCGCTCGGTCGCTCGGTCGCGTCGGTCGGTCGCTCGCTCGGTGGGGCGGGACGGCCGGGCGCCGGCCGTCCACGTGCAGTGAACAGCCTCCGGCCCGTCGGCGACAGGGGGGTGGCCGCGGCGTGTCCACCGGGACCCCCGGCCAGACCCCCGGCCAGACACTCGGCGGGACCTCCGGCGGGGCCCCCGGCGGGGCGTCGCGCGGCGGGCGCGACGATGCCGCGGTGAGTCGTCGCGCCGTGCTGCTGTTCGCCGCCCTGGGCCTGGCCTGGGGCGTGCCCTACCTGCTGATCAAGGTCGCCGTCGAGGAGCTGGCGCCCTCGGTGCTGGTGCTGGCCCGCACCGGCCTGGGCGCCGCGCTGCTGCTGCCGCTGGTGCTGCTGAGCCCGGCCTCGCGCCGGGCGGTGCCCGATCTGCTGCGGCGCTGGCCGGCGCTGGGCGTCTACTCGGTCCTGGAGATCGTGGGGCCCTGGCTGTTCCTGACCCGCGCCGAGCAGGAGCTGCCCAGCTCCACCGCCGCCCTGCTGATCTCCGCCGTGCCCGTGGTCGGCGTCCTGGTCGCGCCCCTGTTCAGGCGCGCCGAGCGCCTGGGCGCGCGCGGCTGGGCGGGCCTGGCCCTGGGCAGCGCCGGCGTGGCCACCCTCGTGGGCCTGGACGTGGCCGGCTCCGACCTCGGCGCGGTCGGCGAGGTGGCCCTCGTCGTCGTCGGCTACGCCGTCGGCCCGGCGATCCTGACCCGCTGGCTGGGCGACCTGCCCGGCCCGGTCGTGGTCACCGGCAGCCTGCTCGTCTCGGCGCTGTTCTACGTGCCCGTCGTCGCGCTCGGCCCCGGCCTGCCCGACGCCGTGCCGTCGGCCGCCGCGCTGGCCTCCGTGGCGGCCCTGGCCGTGGTGTGCACCGCGGCGGCGTTCCTGCTGCTGTTCGCCCTCGTCGGCGAGGTCGGGCCCGTGCGCGCCACCGCCGTCGTCTACGTCAACCCCGTCGTGGCCGTCCTGGCCGGCGCCGTGCTGCTCGACGAGCGCGTCACCGCCTTCACCGTGGCCGGCTCCGCGCTCGTCCTGGTCGGCTCGGTGCTCGTCACCCGCCGCGCCCCCGCCGCGGCCGCCGCGCCCGCCACCGCCTGAGCGGGCCCGGGCCGGTGCGCGCGGGGCGTGCCGATCACGGCGCCGGCCGATCTACCGTGTGCCGGTGACCGTCCCCGCCCAGCGCGACGCCGCGTCCGCGGGCGCCGCCGCCCCGCTGGTGCGCCGCTGGCGCCCCTCGTGGGAGCTGGACCTGGCCTGCACGGTCTCGGTGCTGCGCCGCGGCGCGCACGACCCCACCTTCCGCCGCGAGGCCGACGGCAGCGTGCGGCGCGCCACCCGCACCCCCGAGGGGCCCGCGCAGCTGCACCTGGTGCCGCTGCGCGGGTGCGGCGAGGTCGAGGCGCGCGCCTGGGGCCCGGGCGCGCGGTGGGCCCTGGACGGCGTGCCCGACCTGCTCGGCGCCGGCGACACCACCCACGCCGAGTTCGAGCCGCGCCGCGAGCACACCGCGCTGCGCGAGGCCTGGCGCGCGCACCCGTGCTGGCGCCAGCCGCGCACCCGCGCGGTGTTCGAGGCCCTGGCCGCCTCCGCCCTGGAGCAGGTCGTCACCACCCGCGAGGCCTTCGCCGGCTGGCGGCGCCTGGTGCTGCGCTTCGGCGAGCCGGCCCCCGGCCCCGAGGGGGTATGGGTGCCGCCGGCCCCGCGGGACTGGCTGGAGGTGCCGTCCTGGGAGTGGCTGGCCGCCGGCGTGGAGCTGCGCCGGCGCAAGGTGACGATCCTGGCCGCCCCGCGCGCCGCGGCCCTGGAGCGCACCCTGGCGATGGACGAGGCCGGCGCCGACCGCGCCCTGCGCTCGCTGCCCGGGGTGGGGGTGTGGACGTCAGCGGAGGTGCGCGCCCGCGCCCACGGCCACCCCGACGCCTTCTCCTTCGGCGACCTGCACGTGGCCGCGAACGTCTCCTGGGCGCTGACCGGGGAGGTTCTCGACGACGCCGGGTGCGCGGAGGTCATCGAGTGCTACCGCGGGCACCGCTACCGCGTGCAGCGCCTGCTGACCCTGGCCGGGGCGAGCAGGCCGCGCCGCGGCCCGCGCGCGAGCCTGCCCACCCACACCCCCAACCGCGCCCTGCGCGTGCACCGGCCCCGCCGCGGGGGCTGAGGCACCGGCCCCGCCGCGGGGGCGTCGGGCACCGGCCCCGCCGCGGTGCCCGGGCGGGCGGTGTGGTGGGGTGCACGGCGTGCGCGTGCTCCTGCTCGGCTGGTCCAGCGTCCTGCACGGCGAGGCCACGGCCGGCGACCTGCTGAGCACCGAGGCCGTCGCCCACCGGCTGCGCGCCGCCGGCGCCGAGGTCGACCTCGCCTTCAGCCCCGCCGTGCTGCGCGCGTACGGCCCGCGCGGCGGGGTGGCCTACGAGGACGCCGACGAGGTGCTGCAGGTGGACCCGGGCGCGTACACGCACGTGGTGTGGGCGTGCGGGCCGCTGACGGGCCGGCCCGTCGAGCGGGTGCACGAGCGCTTCCCGCGCGCGCGCCGCCTGGCCGTGGGCGTCTCCGTGCTCGACCCGGCCGACCCGGCCGTCACCGGCTTCCACGCCGTCGTCCCGCGCGACGCGCCCGGCACCGCCTCGGAGCGCGACCTCGCCGCCCGCCCGCCGGTGGGCGCCGTGCCCGTCGTGGGCGTGTACCTGACCCGCGGGCAGGGCGAGTACGGCGCGCGCCGGCGCCACGAGGAGGTCGCCGGCGCGCTGACCGGCTGGCTGGGGGGCCTGGACGTGGCCCGCCTGGAGCTGGACACCCGCGTCGACCCGCGCGACTGGCGCCTGCCCGCCACCGCCGAGCAGGTCCTCGCCGTCCTCTCGCGCCTGGACGTCGTGGTCACCACCCGGCTGCACGGCCTGGTGCTGGCCCTGCGCGCCGGGGTGCCGGCGCTGGCCGTCGACCCCGTCGCCGGCGGCGGCAAGGTCAGCGCGCAGGCGCGCGCATGGGGCTGGCCGGGCCTGCTGGGCGCCGAGGAGGTCCTGGCCGCCGACGGCGCCCTGGCGCTGGACGAGCAGCTGGCCTGGTGCACCTCCGGCGCGGGCCGGGCCGCCGCGGACCGCGCCCGCGACGAGGCCCCCGCCGCGGGCGGCGGCCAGCTCGACGCGCTCGCCGCCGCGCTGCGCGGCTGAGGGCCCGCGGGGCGCGGCGCCGCGGCGCCGCGGCGGTACCGTCGAGCGTGGGCGCGAGGCGGCTGGTGTGGCGGGCCTGCTACGAGCTGCTGGCCGCGTGCGCGCGCGAGCCGCGCTGGGCGTTCATGGACTACGGCTTCGCCCCGCCCGGGCCCCCGGTCCTGGCCCTGGACGCCGCCGACGAGCCGGACCGGCTGTGCATCCAGCTCTACGAGCACGTCGTGGCCGGCGACGTGCGCGGGCGCGACGTGCTGGAGGTCGGCAGCGGCCGCGGCGGCGGGGCCTCCTACCTGGCCCGCTACCGGCACCCGCGCAGCGTCGTGGTCGTGGACCTGTCCGAGCGGGCGGTCGAGCTGAGCCGGCGCCACCGGCGCGGGCCCGGTCTGTCCTTCGTGCGGGGCGACGCGCTGGCCCTGCCCTTCCCGGACGCCTCCTTCGACGCGGTCGTCAACGTGGAGTCCTCGCACTGCTACGACGACGTGCCCGCGTTCCTGGCCGAGGTGCGCCGGGTGCTGCGCCCCGGCGGGGACCTCCACCGGGCCGACCTGCGCCCGGCGCGGCAGGTGGAGCGGGTGCGCCGGGAGCTGGCGGGCTCGGGCCTGCGCGTGCGCCGCGAGGAGGACGTGACCGCGCAGGTGGTGCGCGCGCTGGAGCTGGACAGCGAGCGCAAGCTCGCCCTGGTGCGGGCGTGGGTCCCGCGGCCGCTGCACCCGGCCTTCCGCCCGTTCGCCGGCATCGAGGGCACCCGCAACCACGTCGCGCTGCGCGAGGGCCGGCAGCGCTACCTGAGCGCCTGGCTGGTGAAGGACGCGGCGCCCTGAGCGGTGGCGCGCCGGGGCCGCCTCAGCGGGCGGGGACCACCCGCACCTCGGCCCCGCGCTCGCCGTCGCGCCGCACGTCGCCGGCGAGGTCCTCGGTCCACAGCGCCGCCAGCACCCGCTGCGCCAGGGCGCCGAGCTCGAAGGCGTCCTCGGCGCCCAGGCGCAGCAGGGCCCCGGTGCCGTCGTCCTCGACGCGGCAGCTCCCCGGGCCGCCGGCGGTGGCGACGGCCGCCACCCGCCCCAGCCGCTCGGCGGTGCCGCCGGGCACCACGGGCGGCGCCTCGACCGCGGAGGCGCCCAGGGCCGCGCGCACGGCCTCGACGTGACCGAGGCGGAACCAGTCCCCGGCCGCCGGGCGCACCAGTGAGCGCGCCCCGGGCCCGTCCTCCTCGCGCACGTGCGCCAGGAGGCCGCGCACCAGCGCCGCGGGCACCCCGCCGGTCTTGCCCTTGACGAGGTCGGCGGCGGCGGCGACCTCGTCGGCGACGGCGCGCGCGGTCACGCTCATCGGCCGGCCGGAGGCGTCCAGGTGCCCGCGCAGGTCGTCCAGGACGTCCAGGCCCGCCACGCCCAGGGCGAAGTCGGTCTGCCCCTCGCGCCAGGCGCGCCCGGCGGTGTCGGTGACGACGACCCCGACGTCGGCGCCGCTCAGCGCGCGCACCGCCGCCCGCAGCGCGCGGGCCTCGGCGTCGGCGTCGGCGGGCAGCACCAGCACGGTGCCGTCGGGCACGTTGGAGGCGTCCACCCCGGCGGCGGCCATGACCGGCCCGGCGACGGCCTCGACGATGCTGGCCAGCCCGGCGGGGGTGCGCCGGGCGGCCACGGTGCGCACCGACTGCTCCGCGACGACGGCCTCGCGCCGCTCCAGCGGGGCGCTCAGCCCGCGCGCCTTGGAGACGACCTTGCTGGAGACGGCCAGCACGTCGCCGTCGGCGGGCCCGGTGCCCTGCGCGCGCAGGGCGTCCACGAGCACGCGCGCCAGGTCGTCGCCGGCGCGCACCTCGCCGACGCCGGTGACCGCGACGACGCGCACCTCGGCGGGCGCGCGGCTCACGCGGCGCTCTCCCGGCCGGCCAGCTCCAGGGCCAGGTCCAGGGCGGCGCCGGCCAGGGCGGCGGTGGCGGCCGGGTCGCTCATGAGCAGCGGGCGCCGGCGCACCGCCAGCGGCCGCGGGCCCGGTGCCGGGCCCTCGTCGCCCTCGGCGACCAGCCAGCCGTCGAGCAGGTCGGCGTAGAGCCCGGCGACGGCGGCGGCGGTGGTGGGCACGCCGATCGCGGCCAGGCAGGCGTCGGCCATGCCGCGCACGGGGGCGCCGCCGACGACGGGGGAGACGCCCACGACCGGGGCGGCGGTGCGCACCAGCGCCTCGCGCACGCCGGGCACGGCGAGGATCGAGCCGATGGAGACCACCGGGTTGCTCGGCGGCAGCACGACGACGTCCGCGTCGCGCAGCGCCTCGAGCACGCCGGGGGCCGGGCGCGCCGCGGCAGCGCCGACGGCCTCGATGCGCCGCGCGGGCACGGCGGCGTGCAGGCGCACCCACCACTCCTGGAAGTGCACGCGCCGCCCGCCGGCCTCGCCGTCGTGGGCGGCGCGCTCGGCCTCGGGCACGTCGGCGAGGTCGACGTGGGTCTCGACGACGTCGTCGGTCATGGGCAGCAGGCGCGCGCCCGGGCGCCAGCGCCGGCACAGCTCCTCGGTGACCTGCGAGAGGGTGCGCCCCTGCGCCAGCAGCTGCGTGCGCACCACGTGGGTGGCGACGTCCTTGTCGCCCAGGGTGAACCAGGTGGGCGTGCGCCCGTAGCGGGCCAGCTCCTGCGCCACGCCGTAGCTCTCGGAGTCCCGCCCCCAGCCGCGCTCCTCGTCGATGCCGCCGCCCAGGGTGTACATCACCGAGTCCAGGTCGGGGCTCACGCGCAGGCCGTGCAGCGTGACGTCGTCGGCGGTGTTGACCACGACGGTCAGCTCGGCGCGCTGCCGCGCGGGGTCGGGGGAGGCGCGCAGCGCGGCGAGCAGGCCGCGCAGGAAGCGGGCGCCGCCCACGCCGCCGGCCAGGGCCGCGACGCGCAGGGGGGCGGGGGTGGTGGGGCTCACGCCCCCATCGTCCCAGCCCCGCGCGCGGCTCCGCCCCGTCACCCGGGCGGGTGCGCGCTGGGCCGGACGGGTGGTGCGCGGCGCGGGACGCGGGGGGCTGGGGTGGCTGTCGGGACCGGCGGGGTCCGCGGGATACCACGCCGGGCTTGACGGGAGCGGACGACACGCGTGTAATTCCACCAGTGGTGGTCGTGCGTGACCGTCGCGTCACCGGTAGTGACAGACCGAGGCTGTGAGGGCTGCCTGATGGAGATCGACGTCCAGCACCGCGACGAGGGCGCTCCCCGCCCCGCGACGACCGCGCCGACCGAGCGCCCCGAGCTGCGGCTCGTCGCGCCCCTGCCCGACCCCGTGGTGGGCCCGCCCACCGGGCTGTCGGGGCTGACCCCGGAGGACCCGGGCTGGCAGGAGCTCGCGCTGTGCGCGCAGACCGACCCGGAGGCGTTCTTCCCCGAGAAGGGCGGCTCGACCCGCGAGGCCAAGCGCGTGTGCCAGTCCTGCGAGGTGCGCCAGGAGTGCCTGGAGTACGCGCTGGGCAACGACGAGCGCTTCGGCATCTGGGGCGGGCTCTCCGAGCGGGAGCGCCGCCGCCTCAAGCGCCGCGCCATCTGAGGCGCGCCGCCCGGGGGAGGCGGGCCGCCTCAGCCCTCGTCCTCCTCGCCGCCGTAGCGCGGGTCGACCTCCTCCGGGTCCAGGTCGAGCAGGTGCGCCACCTGCTCGACCACCACGTCGGCCACCAGGTCCTCGAGGTCCTCGCCGCCCGCGCGCGTCTCCAGCGGCCGGCGGTAGAGCACCACGCGCGCCGGGCCGGAGGAGTCCGCGGGGAACAGCCGCCCCAGCGGCACCACCTCGTCCTCCCACGGGGCCGGGTCCGAGGGCGGCACGTCCTCCACGGCGAACTCCACGCCCGCCAGCTGCTCGGCCCAGCGGCGCTCCAGCAGCTCCACGGCGTCCAGCACCAGGTCGTCGAAGCGCTCGGCGCGGGTGCGCGCGGCCGGCAGAGCCGCCGGCAGCAGCGGCCCGCGCAGGCCGCGCCCGTGGCGGTCGCGCCGCACCCGGCGGCGCCGGCGGTGCGCTCGGGGCGTGCTCACCGGCGCAAGGTACCAAGCGCGCCGCGCCCCGCCGGGCGCCGCGGCCCGCCCGGCCGGTCGCGGTCCGGTCACGACACGGCCCGCCGCCGCGCGCGGACCCTCCGCCCCGCCCGATCGGAGGTAGCGTGCCGCGCGTGAACGCTCCCCGCACGAGTCCCGCCGGCGGTGGTGGTCGTCGTCCCGGCGCAGCGGTGCGCCGGTGCTCGCGGACGGCGTGCGGCCGGACCGCGGTGGCGACCCTGACCTACGTCTACTCCGACTCCACCGCCGTGCTCGGCCCGCTGGCCGCCTACGCCGAACCGCACTGCTACGACCTGTGCTCCGAGCACGCCGCGCGGCTGACCGCCCCGCGCGGGTGGGAGGTCGTGCGCCTGGCGCCCGAGCTCGTCGAGGCCGCCAGCCGGCACGACGACCTGCTCGCCGTGGCCGACGCCGTGCGCGACCGGCCCGACGGCCCGCGCGCCGTGGTCGACCCCGACGCCCCGGCCGTGCGCCGCGGGCACCTGCGCGTGCTGCGCGAGGAGCGCCCGCGCTGACCCGCGGCCGCTGACCCGCGGCCGCTGACCCGCGGCCGCTGACCCGCGGCCGCTGACCCGCGGCCGCTGACCCGCGGCCGCTGACCCGCGGCCGCTGACCCGCCGCCGCTGACCCGTCGCCGCCGGACGACCGTGGGAGCGCCGCCCGGGGTCCCCGCGCGGCGGCCCGGCCGGGGGTGGACGGGGGCTCGCCGGCGGCTCGTCGGGTCGTCCCCCGTGCGGGCGCTCAAGCCGGGGCCCGCGGGTGCCGATGCCCGGGGCGTCGCCCCGCGCCCGAGCACCTCGGAGGTACCCCGTGCCCGTCGGTCCCCACGCCCCCCGCAGCACCCGCCGCTCCCGCGCCGCCCGACCCGCCCCGCCGCTGGGGTCCCTGACGCAGTCGGTGCACCGCGAGGGCGCCTCCTGCGGCGGCTGCGGCAGCGAGCGCGTCACCCAGCTGTCCATGTCCCTCACCGACGGCACCCCGGTGCGCTTCGTCTCCTGCCACGTGTGCGAGGAGCGCACGTGGACGTCCTCGCAGGGCGAGCTGTCGGTGGACTCCGTGCTGGAGCGCACCCGCAAGCGCTGAGCGCGCCCGCCCGCGGGCGCCGGCGACCGCCCGCCCGCGGGAGGTGGCGGCACCGCCGGCGGGCGGTGCCGCCGATCGGTGCGCACCCGCCCCCGCGGGCCCGGTGCGCTTGTAGGCTCCGGCCGTGAGCGTCGACCTCTCGTCCTTCGTCAAGGCCTACGACGTCCGGGGGGTCGTCCCCGACCAGCTCGACGCGGGCGTGGTGCGCGCCCTGGGCGCCGCCTTCGCGGAGGTCGTGGTGCTGCCCGAGGCGCCCGCCGGCGCGGCCCCGCGCGCCGTGGTCGGCCACGACATGCGCCCCTCCTCGCCGGAGCTGTCGGCCGCCTTCGCCGACGGCCTGGCCTCGCGCGGCGTGGACGTCGTGCTCATCGGCCTGTGCTCCACCGACGGGCTGTACTTCGCCAGCGGCTCGCTGGACGTGCCCGGCGCGATGTTCACCGCCAGCCACAACCCCGCGCAGTACAACGGCATCAAGCTGTGCCGCTCCGGCGCGCGCCCCGTGGGCCAGGACACCGGCCTGGCCGCCGTGCGCGACCTCGCCCAGTCCTGGCTGGACGCCGGGCGGGTGCCCGACGTCGACGGCGCGCGCGGCGAGGTGGGCGAGCAGGACCTGCTGGCCGAGTACGCCGCGCACCTGCGCTCCCTGGTCGACCTGTCCGGCGCGCGCCCGCTGCGCGTCGTCGTCGACGCCGGCAACGGCATGGCCGGTCACACCGTGCCCGCCGTGCTGGGCACCGCCGCCGGCCTGCCGGAGCTGCCGCTGCAGGTGGAGGCGATGTACTTCGAGCTCGACGGCACCTTCCCCAACCACGAGGCCAACCCGCTGGAGCCGGAGAACCTGCGCGACCTGCAGGCCGCCGTCCCGCGCGCCGGCGCCGACCTCGGCCTGGCCTTCGACGGCGACGCCGACCGCTGCTTCGTCGTCGACGAGAAGGGCGACCCGGTCAGCCCCAGCGCGGTGACCGCGATGGTGGCCCGCCGCGAGATCGCCAAGGAGCGCGCGGCCGGCCGCGAGCCGGTGGTCATCCACAACCTCATCACCTCCCGCGCGGTGCCCGAGATCGTCGCCGAGGACGGCGGGGTGCCGGTGCGCACCCGGGTGGGCCACTCGTTCATCAAGCAGCGCATGGCCGAGGAGGGCGCCGTCTTCGGCGGCGAGCACTCCGCGCACTACTACTTCCGCGAGTTCTGGTCGGCCGACACCGGCATGCTGGCCGCGATGCACGTGCTCGCCGCGCTCGCCGAGAGCGACCTGCCGCTGTCGCAGCTGGCCGCCGAGTACGAGCGCTACGTCGCCAGCGGCGAGGTCAACTCCACCGTCGAGGACGCCGCGGCCACCACCGAGCGCGTCCTGGCCGCCGAGCAGGAGCTGGCGCGCAGCGAGGGCCGCGAGCTGGAGGTGGACCGCCTCGACGGGCTGACGGTCAGCTCCCCGGCGCGCGACGGGCACCCGATGTGGTGGTTCAACCTGCGCGCCTCGAACACCGAGCCGCTGCTGCGCCTGAACGCCGAGGGCGCCGACCCCGACACGATGGCCGCCGTGCGCGACCGGGTGCTCGGCCTGGTGCGCGGCGGCGCCCGGTGAGCGCCGACCCCGCCGCCGACGCCGACCCCGCCGCCGACCGCGCCGCCGCCGCCGGTGGCGGCGCTGCGGGCGTGCGCCTGGAGCCGTGGGTGCTGGCGCTGCTGCGCTGCCCGCTGACCGGCGAGCCGCTGACGGCGGTGGAGGTCGACGGCGAGCCCTTCCTGGCCACGGCCGCCGGGGTGCGCTACCCCGTGGTGGACGGCGTGCCGGTGCTGCTGGTCGACGAGGCCCTCGACGTGCCCGAGGACCTGCGCGCGCGGGCGGGGGAGGGCCGGTGACCGCCCTGGACGAGACCCTGCTCGGCGACGGCGACGCCCTGAGCGCCGCCGACCCCTCCGGGGTGCTGCGCGCCCTGGCCGGGGCCGGGGCGCAGGTGCGCGAGGCGGTGGAGCTGTCCGCGCAGGCGGGCGTGGGGCGCCTGGCCGAGGAGGGCCGGCCCCGCGCCGTCGTCGTGGCCGCCCTCGGCGGCGCCTCGGTCGTCGCCGACGTCCTGACCGCCCTGGCCGGGCGGGGCTGCCCGGTGCCGCTGCTCGCCCGCCGCGGCGGCCCGCTGCCCAGCTGGGTCGGCCCGCTGGACCTCGTGGTGGCGGTGTCGATGTCCGGGCACGCGCCCGGGCCGCTGGCGCTGGCCGGCGAGGCCGCCCGGCGCGGGGCCCGCGTGGTCACCGTCGGCGCGGACGGCTCGCCGCTGGCGGCCGTCGGCTCGCGCGGCGGCAACGTGCACGTGCCCCCGGCGCGCGGGGTGCGCGCCCTCGAGGAGGGCGCGCGCTCCTCGCGGGTCTCGCTGTGGTCGCTGCTGACGCCGGTCCTGCTGGCCGCCGACGCCCTGGACGTGGTGCGCACCTCCGCCGAGGAGCTCGCCGCCGTCGCCGACCGCCTGGACGCCGAGGCGGAGACCTGCCGGCCGTGGTCGGAGGCGTTCGTCAACCCCGCCAAGGTCCTGGCGATGGAGCTGTCCGGGGCCGTGCCGGTGGTGCTGGCCGACGGCGACCTCACCGCCGCCGCGGCCCGGCGCGCCGCCTCGATGCTGGCGCGCACCGCCCGGGTGCCGGCGGTGGCCGGGGCGCTGCCCGACGACGCCAGCGAGGCGGTGGCCACCTTCGGCGGCCCCTTCGCCGCCCGCCCGGACGACGTCTTCGCCGACCCGTTCCTCGACGGCCCGCCCGGCCCGCGCCTGCAGCTGACCCTGCTGCGCGACGCGCCCTCGGCGGTGCCGGACGCCGAGCGCGCGGTCGCCGACGCGGTGGCCACCACCGCCGCCGACGCCGGCGTGCGCGTCGGCGAGGTCGTCGCCGAGCCCGGCCCGCCGCTGGCGCGCCTGGCGCAGCTGATCGCGCGCACCGACTTCGCCGCCACCTACCTGGCGCTGGCCTCGGGCACGGACCCGGCCGCCTCGCCGCAGGTGGCGGACCTGCGCGCGCGCCTGGGCTGAGCGGGTGGGGGTGAGCGGGCGGGGGCGACGCGCCTGGCGGTGAGCGCCGGCGGGCCCGCGCGTACCCTGGAGGGGTCCGGCGTCCGGTGATGCCGAGTGGCCCAGAGGGGCCGCGCCGGGAGTCCCGCACCGCCGATCCCCGGAGGGGTAGTCCCGCATGACGTTCGACTTCGAGGTCCGCGACCTGGCTCTGGCCGAGGCCGGCCGCCACGAGCTGCGCCTGGCCGAGCACGAGATGCCCGGCCTGATGGCGCTGCGCGCCGAGTTCGCCGAGTCCCAGCCGCTGGCCGGCGCCCGCATCGCCGGCTCCCTGCACATGACCGTGCAGACCGCCGTGCTCATCGAGACCCTCGTGGCGCTGGGCGCGCGGGTGCGCTGGGCCAGCTGCAACATCTTCTCCACCCAGGACCAGGCCGCCGCCGCGGTCGTCGTGGGCACCGGCACCCCCGAGGAGCCGGCCGGCTCGCCGGTGTTCGCCTGGAAGGGCGAGACGCTCGAGGAGTACTGGCGCCTGGCCGAGCGCATCTTCGACTGGGGCACCGACGAGCAGGGCCGGCGCGTGGGGCCCAACGTCATCCTCGACGACGGCGGCGACGCCACCATGCTCGTCCTGGAGGGCAAGCGCTTCGAGGCCGCCGGCGCGGTGCCCGAGCCCACCGAGGACGACTCCGAGGAGCACCGCGTCGTCCTGGAGCTGCTGCGCCGCTCCCTGGCCGAGGACCCGCAGCGCTGGACGCGCGTGGCCGAGGGCGTCCTGGGCGTGAGCGAGGAGACCACCACCGGCGTGCACCGCCTGGCGGAGTACCACCGCAACGGCGTGCTGCCCTTCCCCGCGATCAACGTCAACGACTCGGTGACGAAGTCGAAGTTCGACAACAAGTACGGCACCCGCCACTCGCTCATCGACGGCATCAACCGCGCCACCGACGTCCTCATCGGCGGCAAGGTCGCGGTCGTGTGCGGCTACGGCGACGTCGGCAAGGGCAGCGCGGAGTCGCTGCGCGGGCAGGGCGCGCGCGTGGTCGTCACCGAGATCGACCCCATCAACGCCCTGCAGGCGGCGATGGACGGCTACCAGGTGGTGCGCCTGGAGGACGTGGTGGAGAGCGCGGACATCTTCATCACCGCCACCGGCAACCGCGACGTGATCATGGCCTCGGACATCGTGCGCATGAAGCACCAGGCGATCGTGGGCAACATCGGCCACTTCGACAACGAGATCGACATGGCCGGCCTGGCCCGCGTGCCCGGCGTGGAGAAGGTCGAGATCAAGCCGCAGGTGCACGAGTGGCGCATCCCGGCCGCCGAGGGCCGCCCCGCCCACAGCGTCATCGTGCTCTCCGAGGGCCGGCTGCTGAACCTCGGCAACGCCACCGGCCACCCCAGCTTCGTCATGTCGAACTCCTTCACCAACCAGGTGCTCGCGCAGGTCGAGCTGTTCACCCGGCGCGACGCGTACCCGGTGGGGGTGCACGTGCTGCCCAAGCTGCTCGACGAGAAGGTCGCCCGCCTGCACCTGGACGCCCTCGGCGTGCGGCTGACGGAGCTGACCAAGACGCAGGCCGACTACCTCGGCCTCGACGTCTCCGGCCCCTTCAAGGGCGACGACTACCGCTACTGAGCGCCCGGCGGCCTGACACACTGGTCGCCCACGACCGCCCGGCTCCCGCGGGGGCCGGGCGGTCCGCGTGCGCGCGGAGGACCCGCGCGGCGCCGTCCCCCGGAGGTCCCGTGCCCGACCTGACCCACCTGCACCGAGCGCTGGCCGGCGTGCTCATCGCCGAGCGCTCGCTGGACGACGTGCTCACCGACGTCGTGCGGCTGGCCCGGGAGGCCCTGCCGGGCGCGGAGTCGGTCTCCATCACCCTGCTGCGCGGCGACGAGGCGTTCACCGCCGCCCACGACGGGCGGATGGCGCTGGACGCCGACGAGCTGCAGTACGAGCGCGGCTACGGACCCTGCGTGGACGCCGGCCGCGCCGGGCAGGTCTTCCTCGTGGAGGACATGGCCACCGACGAGCGCTGGCCCGACTACAGCGCCCGCGCCGCCGCCGCCGGCGTCGGCAGCTCCCTGTCGCTGCCGCTGCCCGTGCTGGGGCGCAGCGTGGGCGGCTTGAACTGCTACTCCAGCCGACCGCGCGCCTTCGGCCCGGAGGAGGTGGAGCTGGGCCAGGAGGTCGCCGCGTTCGTCGCCGTCGCGGTCGCCAACGCCGACGCCTCCGCCCGCTCCGCGCAGGACGCCGAGAACATGCGCCGCGCGATGGCCTCGCGCGCCGTCATCGAGCAGGCCAAGGGCGTGCTCGTCGAGCGCCACCGCATCACCCCCGAGCAGGCGTTCACGCTGCTCACGCACGCCTCGCAGCGCACCAACGTCAAGCTGCGCGAGGTGGCCGAGCAGCTGGTGAGCACCGGCGTGCTGCTCGGCGCCGTCCCGCGCTGACGCCCCCGCGCGAGCGCCCACCCGGCCCGGCGGCCGCGCGGCGCTGGGCGCGCGCCGCGGCGCGGCCTGCGGCACGCTGGGGTGTCCGCGCACGAGGAGGAGCACCGTGGGTCTCTTGGACCGCCTGCTGGGCCGTCGTCCCAAGCAGCAGCAGTGGGCACCGCCGCCCCCGCCGCCGGCCGCGCCGGCGCCCGGGCCGTCCGGGCCGGGCCGGGCCGCCTCGTCGGACGAGGCCGCCATCGCCCGCTACCGCTACATGCTGCGCACCGCGCCGCCGGACCAGGTGGAGCAGGCGCACGCCGAGGCGTTCGCCAGGCTCACGCCCGAGCAGCGCCGGCAGGTGCTCGAGCAGCTCTCCTCCGTCGTGCCGGCCTCCGAGGTGCACGGCGACGACGCGCGCTCCCTGGCGCGCACGGCCACCCGCGCCGAGGTCAGGCAGCCCGGCACGCTGATCCAGGTCTTCAACAACGGCCCCGGCGGCTACGGCCCCGGCGGTGGCTACGGGCGCGGGTACGGCGGCGGCTTCGGCGGCGGCTTCGGCGGCGGCTTCGGCGGCGGCACGGGTGGCGTGGGGATGGGCATGGGCCTCGGCGGCGCGCTGCTGACCAGCGTCGCGGGCGCCTTCGTCGGCACCGCGATCGCCGACGCGCTCATCCCCGACGACTTCGGCAACGACCACTGGGGCGACGACCAGGCGTACGAGGCCGGCGACCAGGGCGGCGACGGCGCTGACGGCGGCGACCAGGGCGGCGACCAGGGCGGCGACCAGGGCGGCGACTACGGCGACGCGGGCGCGGACGGCGGCTACGACGACACCGCCACCGTCGGCTACGACGACCCCGGTGCCGGCTTCGACGACGGCGGCTTCGGCGGGGGCGACTTCGGTGGCGGGGACTTCGGCGGGGACTTCGGCGGCGACGTCGAGCTCTGAGCCCGCGCGCGCCGGGATGCGGCAGGATCGGCGCGTGGACGGGGTGCGGCGGGGCGGGCGGCCGGGCGGCGGGACGCGCGAGCGCCCCCGCTTCCCCGCCTCGGTCCACGGGCAGGGCCGCGAGCCGGACCCGCGCTTCAGACTGGCCAACGAGCGCACCTTCCTGGCGTGGATCCGCACCTCCCTGGCGCTGCTGGCCTCGGGCGTGGCGCTGGAGGCGCTCGCCCTGCCGCTGCAGCCGCAGCTGCGCCTGGCCGCCTCGCTGGTGCTCGTGCTGCTGGGGCTGGCCGCGCCGGTGGAGGCCTGGCGCGGCTGGGCGCGCGACGAGCGCGCCGTGCGCCGCGGCGAGCCGCTGCCGGCGCCCGGCCTGCTCACCCCGCTGACGGCCGGGACCTGCCTGGCCGGGGTGCTCGTGCTGCTCGGGCTGCTGCTGCGGTGAGCACCCCCGGCGGCTCGCGCCGCGCCCGGCGCGCCGTCTTCGACGCCGGCCTGCAGCCCGAGCGCACCGCCCTGGCGTGGCGGCGCACCGCCCTGTCGCTGGTGGCCGTCTCGCTGGGCGCCGCGCGGCTGCTGCCCGCGCAGCTCGGACCCGGCGCGGTGGCGCTGGGGCTGGCCGGGGCGGTGGCGGGGGTGCTGGTGCACGTGCTCGCCGGCCGGCGCGCGCGCCGGCTGACCGAGCGGCTGGTGCGCTCCGGCGACCTGGACTCCCCGGCCGCCTCGGCGGGCCTGGCCGCGCTGACCGCGGCCACCTGCGCCCTGCTGGGCCTGGCCGGGGTGGTGCTCATCGTGGCCCACGGCCTGGACCCGCGCGGGGCCTGAGCGCCGCGGCGGCCCGTCGCCGGGAGCCCGCGCGGCGGGCTCAGCGCCCGGTGACGGAGCGCTCCAGCTCGGCGGTGCGCTCGGCGCGCCGCCGCAACCGCACCAGCTCGCGGTCGCGGCGGGCCACCAGCACCGCGGCCAGGAAGCGCTCGGGGTCGGTGCCGGCCGGCGGCGCCGGCGCCACGTGCACCAGCAGCGCGTCGGCCAGCGACGTGCCCAGGGCGCTGCGCGAACCGGCGTGCAGGGAGGCCGCGCGCGCCAGGAACTGCCGGGCCGCCAGCACGGTGCCGTCGGGCAGGCGGCCGATGTCGGCGCCGGCGGCCCAGCCGGCCAGCTCCGGGGGCATCGGCGGCAGCGGCACGTGCCGGGCGGCGGTGCGCTCGCGCACCACGTGGGTGCCGGCCAGCAGGTCGCCCACCCGCTTGCCGCGCGCGTCGACGAGCGCGCAGATGATCGCCGGGCTGCCCACCAGGGCGTACAGCTCGAAGAAGCCGATCAGCGCGCGCACCAGCGCGTGCCGGAAGCGCACCGGGCCGCCGTCGTCGCGCACCGCCCGCACGCCCACCACCAGCTTGCCCAGCGAGCGCCCCCGGGTGGCCGTCTCCACCGCCGTGGGCACCCCCACCAGGCACAGCACCGTCTCGGTCAGCAGCACCGCGGCGGTCGCGGCCTCGTCGGCGCTGGAGAGCAGCGAGCGCGAGGCCAGCACGAGCGCGCCCAGCAGCAGCACGTGCACCACCGCGTCGATCGCCGCGGACAGCAGCCGGGAGGCGAACGAGGCCACCCGCAGCCCCAGCACCACCGCCTCGCCGGTGACGACGTCACCCACGGGGCCGGGCGCGCCGGCGGCACCGGCCGGTGCCACCGGGCGCGGGTCGTCGGGCGGGGCCACCCGGGAACCGTACCGGCCGGCGCCGGGGCCCTCACTACCCTGGCGGCGTGGACGTCGACGCCTTCCGGGCGGTGCACGAGCAGGACTGGGCGCGGCTGCGCGAGCTGGTGCGCTCGCGGCGCCTGAGCGGGCGGGAGGCCGACGAGCTGGTGCGGCTGTACCAGCGCACCGCCACCCACCTGTCCGCGCTGCGCTCGGCGCAGTCCGAGCCGGTGCTGCTGGACGAGCTGTCCACCCTGCTGGTGCGCGCCCGCTCCCGGCTGACCGGGGCGCGCTACACCACCTGGAGCCGGCTGGGCCGCTTCGCCGGGCGCTCCCTGCCCGCGGCGCTGTGGCGGGTGCGCTGGTGGAGCCTGGCCGCGGCCGCCTACACGGTCGTGCTGGCCACCGCCGCCGGGGTGTGGGTGGCCGGCGACGCGCGCGTGCAGGCCGCCGTGTTCGGCTCCAACGAGGACGTGCGCCGCCTCGTGGAGGAGGACTTCGCCGGCTACTACTCCGAGTACGCCAACGCCTCCTTCGCCGGGCGGGTGTGGACGAACAACGCCTGGGTGGCCGCCACCTGCGTCGCGCTGGGCATCACGGGCGTGTTCGTGCTCCTGGCGCTGACGCAGAACGCCCTCAACGTCGGCCTGCAGGGCGGCCTGCTCGTCGACAACGGCCGCGGCGAGCTGTTCTTCGGCCTCATCGCCCCGCACGGCATCCTCGAGCTGACGGCCGTGTTCGTCGCCGCCGGGGCCGGCACGAAGCTGTTCTGGACGTGGGTCTCGCCCGGCCCGCGCACCCGCTCGCAGGCCCTGGCCGTCGAGGGGCGCGCCATGGTCGGGGTCGCGCTCGGGCTGGCGGTGGTCCTGTTCGTCTCCGGCCTCATCGAGGGCTTCGTGACCCCCTCGGCGCTGCCCACGGCCGCGCGCGTGGGCATCGGCGTGCTCGCCGAGGCGGCCTTCCTGCTCTACGTGCTGCTGCTGGGGCGCCCGGCCGCCGCGGCCGGGGAGACCGGCGACGTCGACGAGCGCGACGCCGGTGACGTGGCGCCCGTGCGCGGCTGAGGTGCCCGCCCGGGCCGCGCGCTCACAGCCGCCCGGCCGCCTTCAGCGCCAGGTAGCGGTCGGCCAGCGCCGGGGCCAGCTCGTCGGGGCCGGCGTGCACCACCTCCACCCCCAGCCGGCTCAGCAGCGCGGCGGTGGCCTCGCGCTCGGCCGCGGCCGTCTCCGCCGCCGCGGCGGTGTGCACCTGCTCGGCGTCGGCGCGGGCGCGCGCCAGCCGCGCCAGCGCCGGGTCGTCCACGGCGGCCAGCACCACGGTGTGCCGGGCGGCCAGCTGCTCGAGCACCGCCACCAGCCCGGAGTCCAGCACCGAGGTGTCCAGCGCCGTCAGCAGCACCACCAGGGCCCGCTGGCGCGCCATCGTGCGCACCTCGGTGGCCACCGCGTCCCAGTCGGCCTCGACCAGCGACGGCTGCAGCCCGGCCAGCGCCTCCACCAGCGTCGGCAGCAGCGCCGTGCGCGAGCCGCCGCGCACCCGCGCGCGCACCCGGCGGTCGTGCGCGACGAGGTCCACCCGGTCCCCGGCGCGCGCGGCCAGCGCCGCCGTCAGCAGCGCCGCCTCGATCGCGGCGTCCAGGCGCACCTCCGGCCCGCCGGGGCCGTCGCCCAGCCGGGCGGCGGCGGTGCGCGAGGTGTCCACCACCAGCAGCACCCGCCGGTCGCGCTCGGGCCGCCAGGTGCGCACCACCACCGACTGCCGGCGGGCGGTGGCGCGCCAGTCGATGGAGCGCACGTCGTCGCCGTCGACGTAGTCGCGCAGCGAGTCGAACTCGGTGCCGCGGCCGCGGTGCTGCACGGCGCTGCGCCCGTCCAGCTCGCGCAGGCGCGCCAGGCGCGAGGGCAGGTGCCGGCGCGAGGAGAACGGCGGCAGCACCCGCAGCCGCCCCGGCAGCTCGCGCGAGCGCTGCCGCGCGGCCAGCCCCAGCGGCCCGGTGCAGCGCACGGTGACGCGGTCGGCGAGGCGGTCCCCGCGGCGGGTGGGCACCAGCGTCGTCGTCAGCCGCCGGCGCTCCCCGGGCGGCAGGTCGAGGGCGTGGCGGTCCGCGCGCGCGCCCGCCGAGGGCTGCCAGGCGTCGCGCAGCACCCCGCGCACCCGCCGCCGCCCGGTGTTGGCCACCAGCAGCCCGGCCGCGCACGGCTCGCCCAGGCGCACCGCCGGCAGCGCCTCGCGCCGCACCGACACCGCCCGCGGCGACGCCGCCAGCGCCACGTCCAGCGCCACCAGCGCCGCGCAGAGCGCCAGCCACGCCCAGAACGCGCCCCAGCCGGGCAGCAGCACCACGACCACCAGGCCCACCAGCACCAGCAGGGGCGCGCGCCCGGTCAGCGCCACCGCGGCCCCCGCCGCGCCCGGTGCCGCACGGGGGCGCTCACCGCGGCACGGGCACGGTGCTGAGCACCGAGTCCAGCACCGCGTCCACGCTGACCCCGTCCAGCTCCGCCTCCGGGCGCAGCTGCACGCGGTGCCGCAGCGTGGGCCGGGCCAGGTCCTTGACGTCGTCGGGGGAGACGTAGTCGCGCCCCGACAGCCACGCCCACGCGCGCGCCGTCGCCAGCAGGGAGGTGGCCCCGCGGGGGGAGACGCCCAGCGCCAGCGAGGGCGAGGAGCGCGTGGCCCGGCACACGTCGACGACGTAGCCGAGCACCTCGCGCGAGACCTGCACCGAGCGCACGGCGCCGGTGGCCAGCGCCAGGTGCCGCTGGGTGGCCACCGCCCGCACGCCCGCCGCGGCCAGGTCGCGCGGGTCGAAGCCGGCGGCGTGCCGGGCCAGCACCTCCACCTCGTCCTCGCGCGCCGGCAGCGGCAGGGTCAGCTTCAGCAGGAAGCGGTCCAGCTGCGCCTCGGGCAGCGGGTAGGTGCCCTCCTGCTCCACCGGGTTCTGCGTGGCGGCCACGATGAACGGCGCCGGCAGCGCCCGCGGCAGCCCGTCCACGGAGACCTGCCGCTCCTCCATGGCCTCCAGCAGCGACGCCTGCGTCTTCGGCGGGGTGCGGTTGATCTCGTCGGCCAGCAGCAGGTTCGTGAAGACCGGGCCCTCGCGGAAGCTGAAGCGGGCGGTGCGCGCGTCGTAGACGAGGGAGCCGGTGACGTCGCCGGGCATGAGGTCGGGGGTGAACTGCACCCGCTTGGTGTCCAGCTCCAGCGCCGCGGCGAGGGTGCGCACCAGCAGGGTCTTGGCCACGCCGGGCACGCCCTCGAGCAGCACGTGCCCGCGGCACAGCAGCGCGATGACCAGGCCGGTGACGGCCGGCTCCTGGCCCACGACGGCCTTGGCGACCTCGCGGCGCACCGCGCGCAGCGCCTCGCGCGCCTCCTCCAGCTCGCCGCTGCCGGCGGGCACCGCGGCGGCCGGTCCGGCGGGCGCGGCGGGCGGGGCGGGGGCGGCGTCCCCGGTGGCGCCGTGCTCGCCGGGCGGGGCTTCGGGGGTGTGGCTCACGTGGTGCCCTTCCGTGCGGGGTGCTGTCTCGTGCGGGGGACGGGGGTGCGCCGCGCGGGCGCCGCGCTCAGGGGCCGTGCGGGCGCACGCGCCGCTCCAGGGCGTCGAGGTCGCCGGCCAGGCGCACCAGCGCCGCGTCCTCGGCGGGCGCCGGGCCGTCCAGCAGGGTCAGCACCTGCCGCGCGGGCAGGCCGGTCAGCCCGGCCACCTGGTCGGCGACGTCCGCGGCGCCGGCGGTGGCGTCCAGGCGCACCAGCAGCCGCAGCCGGCGCAGCGAGGCCGCGCGCAGCGCCGCGCCGGCGTGCCCGCTGGCCCCGGCGGAGGCGTACAGCCGGCCGTGCCCCTCGACGGTCTCGGCGGCGCGCACCACCACCGGCAGCGGCTCGGGCACCAGCCGGCCCAGCCGCCGCCCGCGCCAGAGCACCGCCGTCGCAGCCGCCACCAGCAGCAGCGCCGCGCCGGGTGCCACCCACGGCGGGGCCAGCGAGGTCAGCGGCACCTCGGGCACCTCGGCGTCCAGGGGGTCGGGCAGGTACCAGACCAGCACCGGGGAGGCGCCCAGCGTCCACAGCGCCAGCGCCGCGTCGCCGCGCTCGTCGACGTGGCGGTTGGTGAGCACGTCGGCCTGCCCGAGCAGGACGACCTCGCCGCCGGCGGGGGTGGGCACGCTCACCCACGATCCGCCGTAGCAGGAGGTGCCCTCCGCGCCGTCGGCCAGGGCGTAGGTGCGCCCGCCGGCGCGCGCGGTCCCGGCGGCGGCGGGGCCGGGGGCGTCGCAGCCGGGCGGCAGCACCCGCGCCGGGCGCTCCTCGCCGCCGCGCACGCCCGGCACCACCGCGTCCAGGGCCTCCAGCGCCTCCGGCGACGGCTCGACCGGCAGCAGCCGCGCGCCGGCACCGGCCAGCTCGCCCCAGCGCCGCGCCGAGACCAGCGAGGGGGCGGTGACGAGCACGCTCGTGCCCGGCCCGGCCTGCCGCGCGGCCCGCAGGGCCCCGGCGAACGTGCGCTGCTCCACCACCTGCACGCCCTGCGCCCGCAGCACCCGCGCGAGCGCCCGCGCGCCCTCGGGGGAGGCCGAGCCCGGCGCCAGCGCCTCGTCGGAGGTGCGCGGGGTCAGCAGCGCCAGCAGCAGCGCCAGCGCCACCAGCAGCGCGCCCACCAGCACCGGCCCGCGCCGGCGCCGCCGGCCCGTCCCGCCCGCGCGCGCCGGCGCCGACGGCGCCGACGGCCCGTCCAGCGGCCCGCGCGCGGGTCCGTCCAGGGGGCCGGGCGCCGCGCCCGCCGGCGCCGCGGGGGCGCTCACCGCGCGCCGCCCGCCGCCGCCAGCGGCCCACCGCCCGCACCGCCCGCGCCGCCCGCGCCCGCGCCGCCGTCGGGTCCGGCCCCGGGGGGCGGCAGCGGGCGGGCGGCGGCCACCTGCGCCAGCACCGCGCGCAGGTCGGCGTCCGTGGCGGCCGAGGCCGGCCGCCCGCCGTAGCGCACGTCGTCGAAGGCGCGCGCCGCGCGCGCCAGCCCGTCCGCGCAGCCCGGCAGGGCCGCCGCGGCCTCCACGGCGGCCTCGTGCGCGGTGCGCCCGGGGCGGCGGTCCAGCAGGGCCCGCTCCTCCAGCGAGCGCACCAGGGCGCGGAAGCGCTCGGCGACGGCCGCGTCCCACGCCCCGGCGGCCGCCGCCGCGTCGGCGCGGCGCACGTGCGCCGAGGACGGCTCCGGGCCCGCCTCGAACAGCTCCGCCCGCGGCGCGCGCCCGCCGCGGCGCACCGGCCCGGCCACCAGCAGCACGACCACGACGACGGCCACCACCAGCAGCACGACCACGAGCACCGCGGTCAGCCCGGTGCCCACCGCGGGCACCTCCACGGCGCTGAAGCGCTCCACCAGCCACTCCCAGGCGCGCACCAGCCACGACGCGCCGTCCTGGCGGTACTCGCGCCCGGCCAGCTCCTCGGCCAGCAGGCGGCGCGCCTCCTCGCGCCCGGGGCGCACCGGCGCGCCCGCCACCAGCGCGCTCACCCGCCCGAGGCGGCGCGGTGCAGCTCGACGTCCAGGCCCTCGCGCCGCACCCGCAGGTCCACGTAGAGCAGCGCCGTCACCGACGCCAGGAACGGGTAGCCGACGACGCTGCCGACCACCGAGCCCAGCGTGCTCACCGCCTGCGAGACGACGAACGCCCCGCCCTCGGAGCTGCCGGCCAGCGCGGCGCCCAGCACCGTGCCCAGCAGCGAGAAGGGCGTGGCCACGGCCGTGACGACCACGCCGACCACCAGGGCGGTCAGCAGCAGCACGCCGAGCGTGCGCCAGAACGTCCCGCGCGTCAGCCGCCACGAGCGGCCCATCGAGGCGCGCACCGACAGCCCCTCCAGCAGCAGCGCCGGGGTGGCCATCGACCACTTCACCCACAGCCACAGCCCGATGGCGACCCAGCCCAGCAGCCCCGCCAGCAGCAGCACCACGCCGCTGGCGGCCCCCGCGGGCCCGTCCACCAGCGCCAGCACCAGCGCGCCGGGCACCAGCGCGACCAGGCCGACGGCGCTGGCCAGCGTGACGACCACCGACAGCACCAGCAGCCCGCCCAGCCGGCGCCGGCTGACGCGCCACAGCTCGCCCAGGGAGATCGTGCGCCCCAGCACCGCGCGGCTGACGCTGAGGATGAGCATGCCGTTGAGCACCTGCACGGCCACCACCTGCAGCAGGCCGGTGACCACCACCAGCGGCAGGGAGGTCTGCAGCGGGCCCAGCAGCGAGGACACGTCCCCGGCGCCCGTCTCGAGCAGGTTGGCCGCCCGCACCAAGTCGCGGGTGGCCAGCACCGTGGCGGCCAGCGTGACCAGCGAGGTGGCCACCACCACGAGCGCGGACAGCCCCACCATGACCCGCGGGTTCTGCCGGAACGCGCGGAAGGCGCCGTCCCACAGCTCGCCCAGGCCCAGCGGGCGCAGCGGCACGATGCCCGGCTGCGCCGAGGGCGCCGGGCCCGCGGGCCCGCCCGCGCCCGGCGGCGCCTGCGCGGCCCCCCACGACGCGGCCCACGGGCCCGCGTCGCCGGCCGGCTCGTGCTGCCCCCGCGGCTGCTGCGGCGGCCCCTGCGGCTCGCGCGGCGCGCCGCCCCCGCCGGGCGCGGACCACCCGCCCCACCCGCCCGCCGGCTCGCCCGGGCCCTGCCACTGGCTCATCGACCCCGCCCCCGATCGCTCGTGCGCCCATCGTGCCAGAGGGGCCCGACGGGCCCGCCGGGCGCGCCACGACCGCGCGCGGGCGCCGCGGCGGGCAGGATGGGCCCATGAGGGGACGCGTGCTCGTGGTCGACGACGACACGGCGCTCGCCGAGATGCTGGGCATCGTCCTGCAGGGCGAGGGGCTCGAGGCGCGCTTCTGCGCCGACGGCGACCAGGCGCTGGAGGCGTTCCGCGCCACGCGCCCGGACCTGGTGCTGCTGGACCTGATGCTGCCGGGCACCGACGGCATGGAGGTGTGCCGGCTGATCCGGGCCGAGTCGGGCGTGCCGATCGTCATGCTCACCGCCAAGAGCGACACCGTCGACGTGGTGCTGGGCCTGGAGGCCGGCGCCGACGACTACGTCGTCAAGCCGTTCAAGCCCAAGGAGCTCGTGGCGCGGGTGCGCGCCCGGCTGCGCTCGGCCGGCGAGCGGCCCCCGGAGACGCTGCGCATCGGCGACCTCACGATCGACGTGGCCGGGCACTCCGTGCGCCGCGACGGGCGCTCCCTGCCGCTGACGCCGCTGGAGTTCGAGCTGCTCGTCACCCTGGCCCGCAAGCCCTGGCAGGCCTTCACCCGCGAGGTGCTGCTGGAGCAGGTGTGGGGCTACCGGCACGCCGCCGACACCCGGCTGGTCAACGTCCACGTCCAGCGGCTGCGCTCGAAGATCGAGCGCGACCCGGAGCACCCCGAGATCGTGGTCACCGTCCGCGGAGTGGGGTACCGCGCGGGACCGCTGTGAGCGCCGTGGACGGCCCGGGCGGCGGGCGGGTGCGGGCGCGCCCCGGGGCCCGGCGGGGCGCGCGGGCCGGTGCGCGGGTCGGTGCGCGGGTGGTCGCGGGCGCGCGGGCGCTGCGCCTGGGGCCGGGCCGCGGGCTGCTGCGGCGCTGGCGCGGCTCGCTGCAGCTGCGCGTGGTCGCCCTGACCACCGCGCTGGGCCTGCTGGTGGCGCTCGCCGTGGGCACCTACCTGCTCGACGCCGTCGCCGACGGGCTGGTGCGCGAGCGCCAGGACGTGGCCCTGGCCGACGCCGCGCGCGCCGCCGCCACGGCGCGGGCGCAGTTCGACGCCTCCACCCCGCGCACCGACGCCGACGTGGAGCAGCTGGCCGGCGACGTCGTCTCGGCGCTGGAGGGACCCGGCCCCGACCGCCAGCGCGGTGTGCTGCTGCTGGGCTCCGGCGGCGCGGCGCCGGGCGCGGCGCCCGTGCGCGACATCGCCTCCGAGGGCCTGTCCCCGCGCGACGTGCCCGACGCCCTGCGCCGCGCGGTGCGCTCCTCGGACGTGCAGCAGCTGCAGCTGGTGGACCTCTCCGGCGGCGCGGGCGCGCCCAGCGTCGTGGTCGGCTCGACCGTGGCGCTGCCGCGCGCGGGCGAGCGGGAGCTGTACTTCGTCTACCCGCTCACCAGCGAGCAGCGCACCACCGACCTGGTGCGCACCGCGTTCACCGGCGGCGGCCTGGCCCTGGTCGTGCTCGTCGGGGTGGTGGCCTGGGTGGTGGCCCGCGTGGTGGTGCAGCCGGTGCGCGAGGCCGCCGGCACCGCCGAGCGGCTGGCCGGCGGCCGCCTGGACGAGCGGATGCGCGTGCGCGGCAGCGACGACCTGGCGCGGCTGGCCAGCGCCTTCAACGCCATGGCCGCCGGCCTGCAGCAGCAGATCGGCCGGCTGGAGGAGCTCTCCCGCCTGCAGCAGCGCTTCGTCTCCGACGTCAGCCACGAGCTGCGCACCCCGCTGACGACGATCCGCATGGCCGGGGAGGTGCTGCACGACGCCCGCGCCGGCTTCGAGCCGGTGGTGGCCCGCTCCGCGGAGCTGCTCATGACGCAGCTGGAGCGCTTCGACACCCTGCTGGCGGACCTGCTGGAGATCAGCCGCTTCGACGCCGGTGCCGCCGCGCTGGAGCCGGACCCGCAGGACGTGCGCGCCCTGGTGCACCGCGTCGTGGACTTCACCGCCGCCCTGGCCGAGCGGCGCGGCAGCACCGTGCTGGTCTCCGAGCCGGCCGCGCCGTGCACCGCCGAGGTCGACGCCCGCCGCATCGAGCGGGTGCTGCGCAACCTGCTGGGCAACGCCGTCGAGCACGGCGAGTCGCGCCCCATCGAGGTCACCGTCGTGTGCGACGAGACGGCGGTGGCGGTGGGGGTGCGCGACCACGGGGTGGGCCTGGCGCCCTCGGAGCTGCCCCGGGTCTTCGACCGCTTCTGGCGCGCGGACCCGGCGCGGGCGCGCACCACCGGCGGCAGCGGCCTGGGCCTGGCCATCGCCCTGGAGGACACCCGCCTGCACGGCGGCCGGCTGGAGGTGTGGGGCCGCCCGGGGCACGGCTGCCACTTCGTGCTCACGGTGCCGCGCGCGGTGGGCCGGCCGCTGGGGCGCTCGCCGCTGCCCCTGGTGCCGCTGCGCTGGCGCGAGCCCGTGGCCGCCCTGCCCGCCGGTCCCGCAGGTCCCGCCGGTCCCGGTCCGTCCGGCGCCGGTGGCCCCGCGGGGGCGGGCACCGGCGCGGCGGCGCCGTGAGCGCCCGCGCGCGCCCGCCGCGCCGGGCGCTGCTGCTGGCGGCGCTGGCCGGCGCCGCGGGCTGCTCGGGCCTGCCGCGCTCGGGGCCGGTGGTCTCCGGCGCGCGCGTGCAGGACGACCCGCGCCTGGGCCTGCTGCAGGTCGTGCCGGACGGGCCCGTGCGCGGCGCGGAGCCGCAGGAGGTGGTGCGCGGCTTCCTGCTGGCCGCGGCCACGGGCGCCGGCGAGCAGGCCGTGGCGCGGCTGTTCCTCTCGCCGGCGGCGCGGCGCACCTGGCGCCCCGACGCCTCCACCACCGTGCTGGTCGAGGCCCCGCGGGTGGAGCCGGCCGCCGCCCCCGCCCCCGGCGAGGCGGCCGTGCTCGTCTCCGGGGAGGCGCTCGCCGACGTCGACGCCGGCGGCCGCTACGCCCAGCGCCCCCCGGGCAGCGCGGTGCGGCGCACCCTGCGGCTGGTGCGGGTGGACGGCGAGTGGCGGGTGGACGAGCCCGGCGACGGGCGGTGGCTGACGCAGGTGGACGCCTCCCGCTCGCTGCGCCCCTTCCCGGTGTGCTTCGCCACGCCCGACGGCGCCGTGCTGGTCTCCGAGGCGCGCTGGTTCCCCTACGACTCCGCCACGGCCACCCGCGTGGTCACCGAGGTGCTCGCCGGCGCCTCGCCCTGGCTGGCGCCGGCCGTGCTCGGCGGTGCCCCGCCGGGCACCCGGCTGCGCACGGGCACGGTGCCCGTCTCCGACGGCGCCGCCGTGGTGGACCTGACCGCCCCGGCGCGCCACGCCTCCCCGCAGCGCCGCGGCGTGCTGCTGGCGCAGCTGCGCACCGCGCTGACCCGGCTGCCGGGCGTGGAGCGGGTCGTGGTGCGCGTGGAGGGCACCGAGCTGGCCCCCGGCCGCGGTCCCTCCCCGGCGCCCGACCCGCCCCTGACGCTGCCGGTGCGCGACTCGCGCCTGGTGCTGGCCGGGCCGGCGGGCCTGGCGCGCTGGGACCGCGCCGAGCTGCGCCCCGTGCCCGGCGCGCCCGCCGGGCGCCACCCCGCGGTGGCCGCCGACGCCTCCTGCGTCGCCTGGCTGGACGAGGACGCGCGCACCCTGCGGGTGCTGCCGGCCGGGGCCGCCTCACCGGCGGCGGTGCGCGCCAGGGGCGCGGTGCTGGCCCCGCCCTCGGTGGACCGGCACGGCTGGGTGTGGGTGGTGCCCACCTCGCCGGGCGCGACCGCCTCGGTGGTGCCGGCCGCCGCCCCCGGCTCCACGCCGACGGCGGTGGGCTCGGCGCCCGGCGCGGCCGGCGCCGGGGTGCTGCGGGCGCGCGCCTCCCGCGACGGCGCGCGCCTGCTGGTGCTGACCGAGGAGCCCGACGGCACCACGCGGGTGCGGGTGCACGGCGTGGTGCGCGGGGCAGGTGGCCGCCCGCTGCGGGTGGGGGAGGGCTCCCCGGAGCTGGTGCCCGGCGCCGGGCGGGTGCTCGACGTGTCGTGGCTGCGCGACGACCGGGTCGTCGCGCTGGTGCGCCCCGCCCCCGGCGCCGACCCGGTGCCGCTGGTCTCGCAGGTCTCCGGCCCGGTGCAGCGCCTGGCGCCGGTGGCCGGGGCCGAGTCGGTGGCCGCCGGCTGGAGCGAGCGCGACGTGGTCGTGGGCACCGGCGACGGGCGGCTGCTGGCGCGCAGCGGCGCCGGCTGGAGCACCGTGGCGCAGGGGCGCGACCCGGCCTACCCGGGCTGAGCGCGCCGCGGGAGCCACCGCGGTGCCCGGCCGCGGCGGCGGGGCGCCGCTGTGGACGCGCCCGGCGCGGCGCGGGGCGCGCCGGGCAACCTGCCGCCGTGCCCGCGCCGCCCGCCCGTCCCGTCCCGTTCACCGGTGCGCCCACCGGTGCCCTCACCGGTGCGCTGCGCGCGGCGGCGGACCTGCTGTGGCCGGCCGCGTGCGGCGGCTGCGGGCGCGCGGGCACGCCCTGGTGCGCCGCGTGCGCGCGCGCCCTGGCGGGCCCGGTGCTGCAGCTGCAGCTGGCCGACGGCACGCCGCTGCGCGCCGCCGCCGCCCACGGGGGCCCGGCGCGCGAGCTGCTGCTGGAGGTCAAGGAGCGCCGCCGCGCCGAGCTGCGCCCGCTCGCCGCGGCCGCCGTGGCCGCGGCCGTCGACGCGCTCGGCGCCGTCGATGCGCTCGGCGCCGTCGACGCGCTCGGCGCCGTCGCCGCGCCCGGGCAGCCGCTGCGGCTGGTGCCGGTGCCCGCCCGCCGCGCCAGCCGCCGCGAGCGCGGCGGGGACCTGGTGGCCGACCTCGCCGCCCGCGCCGCGGCCCTGCGCCGCGCCGGCGGGCACCCCACGGCCGTGGTGCGCGCGCTGCGGGTGCGCCGGCGGGTGGCCGACCAGACGCTGCTGGGCGCGCGCGAGCGGCGCGCCAACCTGGCCGGCGCCTTCGCCGTGCGCGGGCCCGCCCCGGCCGGCGCGTGCGTGGTCGTCGACGACGTGGTCACCACCACGGCCACGGCCGCCGAGGCGGTGCGCGCGCTGCGCGCCGCCGGGGCGCTGGTGGTGGGCGTGGCCTGCCTGACCGCCGCCGGGCCCGGCGGCGCGGGTGGCGCGGGTGGCGCGGGTGGTGCGGGTGGCGCGGGTGGCGCGGGTGGCGCGGGTGGCGCGGGTGGCGCGGGTGGCGCGGCGCGGCACGCGTGGGCACCCGGCGCGCCGGGGGTCTAGCGTTGGTGCATGGCAGCCGGACGCGGTTCCAGGCCGGTCACGTCCCCGGCGGTGCCCGACGACGGGCCCGCCCCCCGGGGCGCGGTCCTCCACGGCCGCGGGCTGCCTGTGCCACGTCCCCTCCCCGGGGAGCGGGCGCGCGGCACGAGGTGACGGTCCGAGGCGGGCCGGCCCCTCGGCCGGCGCCGCCCAGCGAAGAGGGAGGCATCCCGTGGAAGTTGTGGTCACCGGACGGCACACCGAGGTCAAGGAGAGGTTCCGCACGCACGTCGAGGCCAAGATGGAGAAGGTGACGCAGCTGGCGCCCCGAGCCCAGCGCGTCGACGTCGAGGTCTCGCACGAGAACAACCGCCGCCAGCTCGCCAGCTGCGAACGCGTGGAGATCACCGTTCGCGACAAGGGGCCGGTGGTGCGCGCGGAGGCCTGCGCCGACGACCCGTACGCCGCGCTCGACCTGGCCACCACCAAGCTGATGGAGCGCCTGCGACGCTCGCGCGACCGCCGCAAGGTGCACCACGGCCGCCGCCGCCCCGAGAGCGTGCGCCAGCCGGCCGCGCCCGGCCTGAGCGACGAGGCGCTGGCCGGGGGCGTGGCCGCGGGAGCACCGGCCGAGCACACCGGCGCCCCCGCCGACCTCGACGTGCCCACCCCCGCGGTGATGGCCGGTTCGCGCCCGCCGGCCGACGCGGTGGAGGACGCCGACGTGGCCGCCACCGACGCCTCGCCCGTGGTCATCCGGGAGAAGACCCACGAGGCCGAGCCGATGACCCTGGACCAGGCGCTGTACGAGATGGAGCTCGTCGGCCACGACTTCTACCTCTTCGTCGACGCCGGCACCGGCCGGCCCAGCGTGGTGTACCGGCGCCGCGGCTGGGACTACGGCGTCATCCACCTCGACGTGCGCAGCGCCACCGGTGCGGCGCACGCCGGCTCCGACGGCGCCGCGCGCGCCGGCTCCGACGCCGCGCTGGCGGCGGTGGTGGCTGCCGGGCTGCGCTGAGGACCCGCGGCGGGGGGGGGGGGGGGGGGGGCGCCCCCCCGCGCCCCCCCCCCCCCCCCCCCCCCCCCCCCCGCGCGGCCCCCCGCCCACCCCCCACAAATCACTTCAAACCCTCACCCACCC
>NZ_JBJLRD010000031.1:0-50211 GCF_050871305.1 Kineococcus gypseus
CGCACGCGGACCGGCTGGTGATGGCGAACATCGCGCAGACGGTCAACGTGCTGCAGGCGATGCTGCTGACCGATGGGCAGGCGCTGGTGCTGACCCCGAGCTACCACGTGTTCGAGATGAACAAGGGTCACCACGACGCGGAGGTGCTGGCGCTGGCGCTGCGCGGGGCCGCCCCGGTGCGGAAGGTGCAGGGCAAGGAGCTGGTGACGTTCTCGGCGTCGGCCTCGACCAAGGACGGGCGGGTGCTGATCTCGCTGACCAACCTCGACGCCGAGGAACCCCTGGACGTGCGCATCGACGTCCGTGGTGCCACCGTGCAGGACCTGAGCGCGCGCCTGCTCACCGCCGGCGCGATCGGCGCGCACAACACCGCCACCGACACCCCCGTCGCCCCGCGCCCGCTCGACTCGGTGCGCCTGCAGGACGGCACCCTGCACGTGACCCTGCCCGCCCACAGCTTCGCCACCGTCGGCTTCGCCGCCGGCTGAACCGGTGGGCCGCCGCTCCACCGGACCCGCGTCCCGCACCCCCAGACCCCGCACCGAGCGCCGGACGGCGCTCCGTCACGAATCCCCGAAGGAGTGGACCACCGTGAACACCACGTCCTCGCCGTACTCGTCGCTCCGCACCGCCGCGCTGTCCCGCCGGCGCGTCCTGGCGCTCTCCGCGCTCGCCGGTGGTGCCGCGCTGACCGCCTCCGCCTGCTCGGGCGGCTCGTCCGGCACCAGCGACCCGAACACCTTCGAGTTCTGGTCGTTCACCGGCATCAACCAGAAGGACTCCGTCGAGGCGTACAAGGAGATCGCACCGGACGTCACGGTCAAGCTCACCGAGGTCGGCAACGCGCAGGAGACCGCACAGGGGCTGACCACCGCGCTGGCCGGCGGCAAGGTGCCCGACTTGGTGCTCATCCAGGCCGGCGACCTGCCGAAGTTCATGAAGAACCCCGGCAACTTCACCGACCTCACCACGCTGGGCGGTGCCGACATCGCGGGCGACTACGTGGACTGGGTCATGGCGCAGGCCACCGCCCCCTCCGGTGAGCTCATCGGCATCCCCACCGACGTCGGCGGCATGGGCATCGCCTACCGCACCGACCTCATGGCCGCCGCCGGGCTGCCCACGAACCGCGACGAGGTCAGCGCGCTGTGGCCCACGTGGGAGGAGTTCATCGCCACCGGCCAGCGCTACACCGAGGCCACCGGGAACGCGTTCATCGACAACGCCGCCACCACCGTGTTCCTGCAGGCCGTCTCCCAGGGGGAGGAGCAGTACTACTCCGCCGACGGCGAGGTGGTCTACGCCACCAACCCGATCGTGCGGCAGTCGTTCGACCTCGGCCTGCAGGCCATCGCCGCCGGGATCACCGCGAAGCTGGAGAGCTTCACCGACGGCTGGAACGCCGGCATGGCCAAGGGGGCGTTCGCCGCCGTCGCCGCGCCGTCGTGGATGCTCGGCTCGATCCGCTCCGCGGCGCCGGACACCGAGGGCAAGTGGGACATCGCCGTCATCCCCGGCGGCCGCGGCAACTGGGGCGGCAGCTACCTGGCCATCCCGGCCCGCGCGGCCAACCCGCAGGCGGCGTGGGAGTACGCCTCGACGATGCAGTCCCCCGAGCAGCAGCTGCGGCACTTCATCGAGTCCGGCTCACTGCCCACCACCCCGGTCAACTACGACAAGCCCGAGCTGGTCAACCACACCGACCCGTTCTTCAGCGACGCCCCCACGGGCAAGATCTTCACCCAGGCGGTGCTGGGCCTGAAGCCCTTCGTCAACGGCGAGTACAACACCGAGATCAGCACCGAGCTGCTCAACGCCCTCAACGGCGTCGAGGGCGACGGCGCCCCGGCCGACGCCGCGTGGGACACCGCCACGAGCAACATCGAGACCGCGATCGGCGCCTGATGAGCGCCACCCTGACTCCCGGCACCCTGCGGGGCGTCGAACCGGCCACGGCCACGCGGCCGGTGGAGAAGCGCTGGGAGCGGCTGGCGCCCTACGGGTACGTGGCCCCCTTCTACGTGCTGTTCCTCGTCTTCGGCCTGTTCCCGCTGCTCTTCACGTTCTACGTGGCGCTGTTCGACTGGAACCCCATCGGCGAGAAGACGTTCGTGGGGCTGGAGAACTTCCGCCTGCTCTCCGAGGACCCGCGCTTTTGGAACGCGCTGCGCAACACCTTCAGCATCTGGATCATCTCCACCGTCCCCCAGCTGATCATCGCGCTGATCCTCGCGCAGGTGCTCAACAGCGCCTTCCTGCGCTTCGCCAACTTCTTCCGCATGGCGATGCTGCTGCCCTACATCACCTCGGTGGCGGCGACGGCGATCGTCTTCGCCCAGCTCTTCAACCGCGACTACGGCCTGCTGAACTGGTTCCTCGAGCTGCTCGGCTTCGAGCACATCGACTTCATGTCGACCCCGCTCGGCAGCCACGTGCTCATCTCCGCCATGGTCATCTGGCGCTGGTTCGGCTACAACACGCTGCTGTACCTGGCGTCGCTGCAGGCCGTGCCGCGCGACCTGTACGAGGCCGCGGCCATGGACGGGGCCGGCGCGGTCAAGCAGTTCGTCCACATCACCCTGCCGGCCCTGCGCCCGGTGATCGTCTTCACCGTCATCATGTCCACCATCGGCGGCCTGCAGATCTTCACCGAGCCGCTGCTGCTGTCCAACGGCACCCTCACCTGCGGGACCGCGCGCCAGTGCCAGACCCTGTCGCTGTTCCTCTTCGACCAGGGCTTCGGGTCGTTCAAGTTCGGCTACGGCTCGGCCATCGGTGTCGCGCTGTTCGCGATCATCGTGGTCGTGGCGTTCATCAACTTCCTGCTCTCGAGCCGGCTGGGGAAGAGGGACTGACATGGCCACCACCACCGGACCCGCCCTGCGCGGGGAGCTGAACCGGCGAACCCCGCGCTCCCGGCGTCCGCGAGCCATCGCCCGGGTGCGCTGGTACACCTACGTGCTGCTCGCGCTGGCCGCGGCCGCGTGCATCTTCCCCGTCTACTGGATGTTCGTCGTGGCCTCCGTCGGCTCGGAGGCGGCCACCCAGCTGCCGCCGCGCGTGGTGCCCGGCGGCAACTTCCTCGACCTGCTGAGGCTGGTCTTCGAGACCGTGCCGTTCGTGCGCTCGCTGGTCAACAGCTTCATCGTCGCGGCCCTGATCGCGGTGGGGCAGGCGTTCCTGTGCTCGCTGGCCGGCTTCGCCTTCGCGAAGATGGTCTTCCCCGGCCGGGACGTGCTGTTCCTGGTCCTGGTGCTGACCATGACCGTGCCGGCGCAGCTGGCCGTCATCCCGCAGTACATGATCATCTCGCAGCTGGGGTGGGTGGACACCCTGCAGGCGATCGTCGTGCCCGGCCTGGTGAGCGCGTTCGGCATCTTCTGGATGCGCCAGCACATCAGCGCCACCATCAGCGACGAGCTGCTGCAGGCGGCGCGCATGGACGGGTGCAACTCCTGGCAGATCTTCCTGCGCATCGCGTTCCCCGTCGTCCGGCCGGCGGCCGCGGTGCTGGGCCTGCTCGGGTTCGTCAACGCCTGGAACGACTTCCTGTGGCCGTTCATCGTCCTGAAGTCCCCCGACATGTACACCGCGCAGATCGCCATCAAGGCCCTGCAGAGCAACATCTCCGTCGACCTCGGCCTGGCGATGGCCGGCTCCTTCCTGGTCACCGTCCCGCTGCTCGTCCTCTTCGCGTTCTTCGGGCGGCAGATGGTCTCGGGGATCATGGATGGCGCCTTCAAGGGCTGAGCCCCCCGCGCACCCGCCCCCACCCCCCCGGGAGGACCCCCGTGACCGGCACCGCCCCCGCGCTCGACCCGGCCGGGTCCCACGTGCGGCACCTGCCCCGCGTGCGCCTCGGCGCCGGCGACGGCGAGGACACCTCGATCGTCTTCGCCGACCCCGACCACCCGGACGGTGAGCGGATGGTGCGCGGCGTCACCGTCCCCGTCCTGACGCCGTACCTGCCCGCCCCGGGCGCGGCGACGGGGACCGGGGTCGTGATCGCCCCCGGCGGCGCCCTGCACGTGCTCGCGATCGACAACGAGGGCGTGCACGTGGCCGAGCGGCTCGCCCGGCGCGGCGTCGCGGCCTTCGTCCTGGAGTACCGGCTCGCGCCGGCCCCGCTCGACGAGGCGGGGTTCTCCGCCCGCGTCCGGGAGGTGACCGCCAGCCGCGAGCGCATGGCCGAGGTCTCCCGGCAGCGGCGCGCACCGGCCCTGGAGGACGGCGCCGCCGCGCTGCGCCTCGTGCGCGATCGCGCCGCCGAGTGGGGCGTGGACCCCGGCCGGGTGGGCGTGCTCGGCTTCTCCGCCGGCGCCTTCGTGTCCCTGGTGACCGCGCTGGACGGCGCGCCGGGGGAGCGGCCCGCGTTCGTGGCCCCGGTCTACCCGGCGTGGTGGGACGAGGTGCAGGTGCCTTCCCCGGCTCCGCCGATGTTCCTGGCCTGGGCCGAGGACGACGAGCTCGGCGAGACGATCGTCGGCTCCTGCCGGCGGCTGCACGAGGCCTGGCGGGCGGCCGGCGCGCCGATCGAGGTGCACGCCTACGCCGGGGGCGGGCACGGCTTCGGCGTGCGCCGCCAGGGCACGCCCTCGGACGCCTGGTTCGACGCCTTCGTGCGGTGGCTGACGACCGGGCCCCCGGCCCGGCTGCCCTGACGGCCGCCGGCGCGGCTGCCGTGACGCCCGCCGGCACCGGTTGCCCCTGTACGGGCGGCGGGGGACGATCCGCGGCGTGAGCTGGCACGCGGGCAACGCGGACCTCGACGGCGCCGACGACGGGGGCTGGTTCCTCGGGCACTTCATGGCCGGGCGCGTGCCCGCCCTGACCAGCCGCGACGTGGAGGTGAAGTGGGCGCGGCTGGCGCCGGGCTCGCGCGACGACGAGTGGACCGCGCCGGAACCGCACACCTCGCTGTGCGTCCTGGTCTCCGGCAGCCAGCGCCTGGCCTTCCGCGAGGGCGCGGTCGTCCTGCAGCGCCCCGGCGACTACGTGCTCTGGTTCCCCGGCGAGCAGCACACCTGGCGCTCCTCCGAGAGCGAGGAGACGACGCTCCTGACGGTGCGCTGGCCCTCGACCGCGGGGTGAGCGGCGCCGCGGCCTGCGCGCTCGACGCTCCGGGGCGTGGGATCGACGGCGTGGGAGTGCGAGCACCAGCGGATCCACGGCGCGCGGGCTGCAGCGCCGCGGGACGCCCCTGGTGACCGGCGCCGCCGGCCGGTTCGATGGTCGGCGTGCAGACCTCGATCTCCGCCGTGGACTTCTTCGCCGCCAAGCTGGCGCACCAGACCGACCCCTCCGACCTGGCCGCCGCCCGCGCCGCCAGTGCGGCGCCGCTGGTGCTGGACGTGCGCGCGCGCGCCGGGTGGGACCAGGGCCGCATCCCCGGCGCGGTCCACGCGCCGGCCGACGAGCTGGCGCAGCGCGCGCGCGAGCTGGTCCCGGACCTCGACACCGAGGTCGTCGTCTACTGCTGGGGGCCGGGCTGCAACGGCAGCACGAAGGCCGCCCTGGTGCTGGCCTCGCTGGGGTACACCCGGGTGCGCGAGCTGATCGGCGGTTTCGAGTACTGGGCCCGGGAGGGGCTGGCGGTCGTCACCGACGCCGGCCGCACCCGCCGCGCCCCCGACGAGCTGACCGCCCCGGTGCCGGCGGGCGCGAGCGCCCAGCCGGTGCCCGCCCCGGTGGGCTGAGCTCACGGCCCGGCCGCGCCCGGCGCCCCGGCGGCGCCGGGGTGGCGGGCGCGCCAGCCGTCCGCGCCGAGCTCGAACCTCGCCAGGTCCCCGTGCGCGCCGGCGGGCGCGAAGCCCAGCCGGCGCAGCACGGCGATCGAGGCGGTGTTGGCCGGCACGACCAGCGCCGCGGCCCGCCGAACGCCCCACGAGGAGAACCCCGCCTCCAGCAGCGCCCCGGCGGCCTCGGTGGCCAGCCCGAGCCCCCAGCGGTCGCGGCGCAGCGCGTACCCCAGCAGCGCGGCGTCGTCGGGCTCGCGCAGCAGCAGCACCTCCCCGACGACCGTGCCGCCGGCGCGCTCCTGCACCGCCAGGACGACGGCCTCGCCGGGCGCCGCCGCGCGCACCTGCCCGGTGCGCCGGGCGAGGAACTCCGCGGTCTGCTCGCGCGTGCGCACCGGCCAGGGCGTGAAGCGGGTGACCTCCTCGTCGCCGTGGAAGGCGGCCAGGTCGTCCAGGTCGCCGGGGCGGTGCGCGCGCAGCACCAGCCGCGGCGTGAGGAGCGGGACGGGCGGGGACCACGCGGCACCGGGCACGGCCCGACCGTAGCGGCCCGCGCGCGTCACGGCCGGGGGTTCACGGCCGGGGGTCCACGCCCCGGGGTTCACAGCCGGGAGTACTGCCCCGGCCCCAGCGGCAGGTCCAGGACGAACCACACCGTCAGCAGCGCCGTCCACGCGATCCAGAAGCACACGGTGAAGGGCAGGAAGCGGGAGATCAGCGTGCCCAGCCCCGCCCGCGGCTCGTAGCGGCGCAGCATGGCCAGCACCACCACGACGTACGGGTTCAGCGGGGTGAGGATCTGCGTGGCGGAGTCGCCCGCGCGGAACGCCGCCTGGGTGAACGCCGGCTCGTAGCCCAGCAGCGCGAACAGCGGCACGAACACCGCGCCCATGATGGTCCACATCGACGAGCCGGAGGTGATGAACAGGTTCAGCACCGTGGCCAGCAGCACGAACCCGATCACCGCCTCGAAGCCGGTGAGGTTCAGCGACTCCAGCCCGCTCGCGCCGGCCACCGCCATCCAGGTGCCCACCCGCGTCCAGGTGAACAGCGCCACGAACTGCCCGAGCACGAACGCCAGCACGATGAACGGCGCCATGTCCCGCACGGCCTCGCCCATCGCGGCCGGCACCTGCTCCACCCGGCGCAGCGAGCCGGTGCGCCGGCCGAACACCAGCGCCGGCACGGTGAGCACGCACACCACGAAGAACACCGTGGCGTCCAGCAGGGGGGACTCCGGCAGGTAGCCGCCGGAGGCGTTGCGCATCGGCGAGCCGGGCACCACGGCCAGCACCACGAGCGCGAGTGCGGTCAGCAACGCCGCCAGGCCCGCCAGGGCCAGCGCGCGGCGCTCGGTGCCCGACACGCTCAGGTCGTCGACGTCCTCCACGGCGCCGACGCCCTCGGCGTCCTCGCGCTGCTCGGTGGGCACCCCGGTGCGCGTGAGCATCGGCTCCAGCACCCGGGTGATGAGCAGCCCGCACACCAGCGTCAGCAGCAGCGAGCTGGCGATGTTGTAGTACCAGTTCGACACCGGCGTCACGGGAGTTCCCGCGTCGGGCAGGGTCTCGGCCACCGAGGAGGTGATGCCGGCGAAGAGGGCGTCCAGGCTGGTGACGGCGATGGAGGTGGAGTACCCGGCGCCGGCGGCGGCGAACGCGCCCAGCAGCCCCGCCACGGGGTGGCGGCCGGCGGCCCCGAACACCATCGCGGCCAGCGGCGGGATGACGAGCATCACCGAGTCGGCCATGACGCTGCCGACGACGCCGATGAACGAGACCGCGTAGGGCAGCAGCCAGCGCGGGGCGCCGGCGAAGACCACCTTCACCAGGGTCGACATCAGCCCGCTGCGCTGGGCCAGGCCCACCGCCAGCAGGATGACCACCACGGTGCCCAGCGGCGGGAACGAGACGAAGTTGTCCACCAGGGTCGTGGTGAACCACTGCACCCCCTCGGCGGTGAAGAACCCGCGCACCGGGTTCGTCTCGCCCGAGCCGGGCACCTGCACGGTGACCCCGGCCGCCGCCATCGCCGTGCTGACCACGGCCAGCACGGTGAACAGCCCCACGAACAGCACGAACGGCTCGGGGATGCGGTTGCCCACGCGCTCGACGCCGCCGAGCAGGCGGTCGGTGCGCGTGGCCGCCGGGCGCGGCCCGGCCCCGGCGCCCCGGCCGGTGCGCTCCTCGCGGCTCACGACAGGAACCCCTCGACGTCCATCGCACCGCCGGCCGCCTCGAACTCCGCGCGCACCGCGGCGAGCAGGTCGGCGTCGGCCAGCAGGTCCAGCGCCGTCAGCGCCAGGCCCACCGCGCCGTCCAGCACGCCCGCGTCGCCGCCGGCGGACCCGGCGGCGGCGGCGAACTCCGCGGTGTGCAGCGAGGTGCCCGGCCCCGCCACGGCGAGCATCGGGTGGATCGAGGGCACCCGCACGCTGACGTTGCCCAGGTCGGTGGAGCCCGACAGCGTCTCGGGCACCACCCCCGGCGGCAGCGCCGTGCGCCCGCGCCGCTGCTGGTGGCGCGTCCAGCGCGCGGCCATCTCCAGGTTCGCCCGGATCGGCAGGTACGCCGGCTGCCGGTCCCAGTCCAGCTCGTAGCCGCACCCGGTCATCGCCGCCGCGGCCACGAGCACCGCCTCCACCCGCGCGCACAGGTCCGCCAGCGTCTGCGGCAGCGCCGAGCGCACGTAGTACTCCGCCACGGCGCGCTCGGGCACCACGTTGGGGCGCTGCCCGCCCTCCAGCACGACGCCGTGCACGCGGTCCGCGGGGCTGATGTGCTGGCGCAGCATCGCGATGCCCTGGTACCCGGCGACGACCGCGTCCAGGGCGTTGCGGCCGGCGAACGGCTGCGCCGAGGCGTGCGCGGCGATCCCGCGGTACGTCGCGCGCACCTGCCGCCGGCCCAGGAACGGCTGCACCGCCACGTCGTAGGTGAACGGGTGCAGCATGACCACCGCGTCGACGCCGTCGAACGCGCCGGCGCGCGCCATCGTCTCCTTGCCGCCGCCGCCCTCCTCCGCGGGCATGCCCAGCAGCAGCGCCGTGCCGCCCACGGCCCCCGAGCGCAGCGCCGCCGCCAGCGCCAGGAACGCCCCCGCCGCCGAGGCGCAGATGACGTTGTGCCCGCAGCCGTGCCCGATGCCCGGCAGGGCGTCGTACTCGGCCAGCACCGCCACGGTGGGCCCCTCGCCCGAGGTCACCGAGGCGCGCAGCGCGGTCTCCAGCCCGTGCGCGCCCACCTGCGCCCGCACGTCGTGCGCGGCCAGCAGGTCGGCCAGCGCGCGCACCGAGCCGTGCTCGGCGAACGACTCCTCCGGGTGCGCGTGCAGGTGGTGGCTCAGCGCCAGCAGCGGCTCGCGCAGCGCGTCCACCGCGGCCTCGGCCGCGTCCAGCACGCGGGCCGGGGCACCGGTGTGCGCGCTGGCCAGCGGCGCCGCGGTGGCCGCGGCGCGCTCGACGCCGGTCAGCAGCGAGTCCAGGTAGGTGCGGTCGGGCGTCGTCGGCTCCGGGCCGGGCACGGCGGGGGAGCGCTGGGCGGGGGTCTCGACCATGACGAGCAGGCCTACTCCTGTGCGCGCCGCGCGGCCACCCCGCGCCGGGCGCGCCGCCGCGGCGCAACACGGAGTTCACACGAGCACCCGTGCCGGTGCCCGTGCGGGTGCCCGCGCGGGCCCGTTCAGCGCGCCCGCGCGCGCACCTCGCGCGGGTCGCGCCCGGCCGGCTGCGAGGGGCGCGGCAGCGGCTCCAGGGCCGGCACGTCGAAGCTCAGCGGGGCGCCCGGCTCGACGGTGAAGCGCTCGCCGTGGTGGCTGCTGGTGACCGCCGCGCCGCTGACGACGGTGTACGTAGCGTGCTGCGCGGAGCCGTCGGCGCGCACGTCCACCTCCAGGCAGCTGCCGCGGTGGCGGGTGCGGAAGCACAGCCCGCGCAGGCCCTCGGGCAGGCGCGGCGCGAAGACCAGCACCCCGTCGGCGTCGCGCATGCCGCCGTAGCCGGCCACCAGCGCCTGCCACGCGCCGGCCAGGGAGGCGATGTGCAGCCCGTCGGGGGTCTTGCCGCGCAGGTCGTGCAGGTCCACGAACGCCGCCTCGTGCGCGTAGTCCGCCGCCAGGCCCAGGTGGCCGACCTCGGCGGCCACGACGGCCTGCACCGAGGCCGACAGCGAGGAGTCGCGCACCGTCAGCGCCTCGTAGTACTCGAAGGCGGCGCGCTTCTCCTCCCGGGTGAACGCCTCCGGGCGCAGGTGCAGCGCCAGCACCAGGTCCACCTGCTTGGCGACCTGGCGCCGGTACAGGCTGAAGTAGGGGAAGTGGTCGGCCAGCGGGTACTGCTCGGGGGAGGTGGCGTCGAAGTCCCAGCGCTTGCGCCGGGTGGAACCCTCGTCCTGGGCGGGCATCCCGGTGCGCGGGTCGCGCGGCACGTGCACCGCGTCGGCCAGGCGCACCCAGGTCGCCACCTCCTCGTCGTCCACGCCCAGGGCGGCGGCGCGCTCGGGGAAGCGCCCGGCCAGGTCCACGGCGGCGCGCAGGTTCGCCTGCGCCATGAGGTTCGTGTACGCGTTGTCGTCCACCAGCGCGCTGTACTCGTCCGGGCCGGTGACGCCGTCGACGTGGAAGCGGCCCTCCTCGTCCTCGCGGCCCAGCACCACCCAGGTGCGCGCCGTCTCCACCACGAGGTCGGTGACCAGCTCGCGCGCGACGTCCTCGTCGCCGGTGGCGTGCACGTGCCGCACCGCGGCGTCGGCGATGTCGGCGTTCAGGTGCACCGCCGCGGTGCCCGCCGGCCAGTACCCGGAGCTCTCCCGGCCCGTGATGGTGCGCCACGGGAACGTCGCCCCCGCCAGGCCCAGCTCGGCGGCGCGCTGCCTGGCCGCCGGCAGCATCGAGTGCCGCCAGCGCAGCGCCTCCGCGGCCGCCTGCGGCCACACGTGGTTGAGCATCGGCATGACGAACACCTCGGTGTCCCAGAAGGTGTGCCCGTCGTAACCGGTGCCGGTCAGGCCCTTGGCGGGGATGCCGCGGTCGGTGGCCTGCGCGGCGGCCTGCAGGACGTGGAACAGCGCGAAGCGCACCGCCTGCTGCAGCTCGTCGTCGCCCTCCACGCGCACGTCGGCGTGCTCCCAGAAGTCGTCCAGCACGGCGCGCTGCTGCGCGGCCAGGTGCTCGTAGCCGTCGCGCAGGCCCGCGGCCAGGTCGGTGCCCAGCGCGCCCAGCAGGTCCTCGCGGTCCACCAGCGGCGCCCAGCCCAGCGCCACCACCTTCACCACCCGCAGCTCCTGCCCGGCCTCCAGGCGCGCGCGGGCCACGGTGACGACCCGGTCGGCGGTGGCGTGGGTGCGCACCTGCGTGTCGGCCGGGCCGGTGACGTCGTGGTCGGCCACGGCCGCGACCGCCAGGCCGCTGCCGTCGGTGCGCTGGCGCACCACCCCGCCGCGGGCGCGCGCCTCGGTGACCGGCTCGTGCAGCTGCGCGCTGCACACCACCGCCGAGCGCACCTCCACCTCCTGCGGGGCGTCCACGGCGCGCACCCGGTAGTCCACCGCCAGCAGCCCCGGGCGCTCCAGCGGCACCACCCGCTCCGAGCGCACCCGCACGCGCGCGCCGTCGGGGGAGGTCCACTCCGCCTCCCGGCGCAGGGTGCCGGCGCGCAGGTCCAGGGTGCGCTCGTGGGCGTGCAGCTCACCGGTGCGCACGTCGAAGCGCTCGGGGCCCACGAACAGCTCCACCAGGGTGGGGTCGGGCACCGCCACGAGGCGCTCCTGCACCTGCGGGTAGCCGTAGCTGTACTCGGGGTACGTCATCGGCCACAGCTCGTACGCCCCGCTGAGGTAGGTGCCGGGGCTGCCGCACGGGGAGCCCTCGTCCAGGGAGCCGCGCACCCCGACCCGCCCGTCGGCCAGGGTGAACAGCGACTCGGTGCGCTCCAGCGCCGAGACGTCCAGCTCGCCCTCGTGCACCGCCCAGGGGTCCACCGCGCCCAGGCCCTTGCCCCTGCTGCTGCCCGCCCCGTCCCGTCCCGCGCCCACGCCCGCCCCGCTCCCGTCAGCCCGCCGCGCTCCGACGGGTCACGGCGCCATCCGAGCAGGTGCCGGGACCGTCCGCACCCCCGGGGAGCGCGCGGGAGGCGGCCCGGGGCACCGGGCCCGGGTCAGTCCACCAGCACCGTGCGGCCCCGGGTCCCCGGGCCCGTGCCCGCACCCACCGCCGCGACCGCGGCGGCCAGCGGTGCGAGGGCCCGCACCCGCACGTCCAGCGCCCCGGCGCGCACCGAGCCCAGCAGCCGGGCCAGCCCCACCGGGTCGGCGCGCACCGCGACCGCGACGACCGACCGCCCCGGCGGCGCGACCGGTTCGGCGCCGGGCCGCACGCCGACGAGGGTGCCCCCGTCCTGCAGGGCCCGCAGGGCCGCGGCGCCGAGCACCGCGGCGTCCAGCACCGCCGCGCACCCGCCGCGCGGCACGTCCTGGACGGTGCGGTGCGCCCCCAGGGCCCTCAGCTCGGCGGCGTCGCGGCTGCGGGCCAGCGCGGTGACCTCCCAGCCGGCGCTCGCGGCCAGCTGCACCGCCCAGGCGCCCACCGCCCCGGCCGCCCCCGTGACGAGCAGGCGCCCGCGCGGGGGGCCGGCGCGGTCCAGGGCCTGCGCGGCCGTCAGCGCGTTCAGCGGCACGGCCGCCGCCTCGGTCAGACCCAGCCCCTCCGGCAGGAGCGCCACCGCGGCGGCCGGGACGCCCACCGCGTCCGCGTGCGCACCCGTGGGCACGTCGAAGCCGTCGTGGAGCCCGGCGACGCGGGCGCCGGGGCGCAGCTCCGGGCGCCCGGCGCCGGCTCCCGGACCGAGGCGCTCGACGACACCGGCGAACTCCCAGCCCACCCCGACCGGCCCGTCCCGGCGCACCAGGCCCAGGCGGTGGTACTCCCCGGCCGCCGTGGCGGCGTCCACCCGGTTGACCCCCGAGGCGGCCACCGCGACGAGCACCTCACCCGGCCCCGGCTCGGGCGCCGGGACGTCGGCCAGGGACAGCGGGGCGGGGGACCCGGGCAGGGCCAGCAGCGCGCGCACCCGCCCACCCTGGCCCGCCACCGCCCCCGCCCACCGGGCTTTTCCCGGCGGGCGCGGCCGCGGGCGCGGGCGGGGTCCGGCCCGGCGGGCGGCTCAGGGCAGCGGCGGGCCCGCGATCGCGGCGGCGGGCTTGTCCAGCGCCGTGCCCGAGCCGTCGCGCCGGCCGGGCACCTCCGGCAGCGCCACGGGCGTGCCGGTGGGCGTGGCGGCCTCCGCCGGGCCGTGCCCGGCCCAGGCCAGCAGCAGCACGTCCTCCCCGCGCGCGAAGCGGTGGCAGCGCACCCCGCCGGTGGCGCGGCCCTTGGCGGGGTACTCCGTCAGCGGCGTGACCTTCGCCGAGCCGAGCTGGGTGCCCGGCAGGGCGCCGGAGTCGCCCGCGACGGTGACCACCACCGCCTCGGGGTCCTCGGCGTCCACGGCCGTCATCGAGAGCACCTGCGCGCCCGCGGACAGGCGCACCCCGGCCACCCCGGCCGCCCCGCGGCCCTGCGGGCGCACCAGCGAGGCGCTGAAGCGCAGCAGCTGCGCGTCGGAGGTGATGAGGACCAGGTCCTCCTCGCCGGTGCGCAGCTGCACCGCGGCGACGACCTCGTCCTTGCGGCGGGCGGTGACGTCCTTGAGCGCGATGACGTCGACCTCGTCGCGGTTGCCCAGCGGCTCGAGCACCAGGCGCTTGACGACGCCGGTGGCGGTGGCCAGGGCGAAGCCGGGGTCGTCGGGGTCCTCCACGCCGGCCACCGGCAGCGGCACCAGCGCCAGCGCGCGCTCGCCCTTGCCGAGGGTGAGGAACTCCTTGACCGCCACCCCGCCGGAGAGGGTGGGGCGCCCGTTCGTCTCCGGCAGCACCGGCAGGTCCAGCACCGGCAGGCGCACCAGCCGCCCGGCGGAGGTGACGATGCCCACGTGCCCGTGCGCGGTGGCCGGGGCGGTGGAGACGACGAGGTCGTGGCGCACCCGGCGCCCCTCGGTGCCCAGCGGCTCGGCCGAGCCGGTGCGCGCCAGCAGCCCCGTGGAGGACATCAGCACCGTGCACGGGTCGTCGGCGACCTCCAGCGGCACCGCCGCGCCCGTGGCCGGGCCGCTGGAGGTCAGCAGCACCGTGCGGCGCGGGGTGCCGTGCTCGGCGGCCACGCGGCCCAGCTCGTCGCTGACCAGCCGGCGCAGGCGCGAGTCGTCGGCGAGGATGCCGCGCAGCTCCTCGATCTGCCGGTTCAGCTCGGCCTGCTCGCGCTCCAGCTCGATGCGCGAGAAGCGCGTCAGCCGCCGCAGCTGCATCTCCAGGATGTACGACGCCTGCGTCTCGGACAGGTCGAACGCCTGCGTCAGGCGGGTGCGCGCCGCGGCGGCGTCGTCGGAGGAGCGCACGATGGCGATGACCTCGTCGATGTCGACGATCGCGGTGAGCAGCCCGTCGACCAGGTGCAGGCGCTCCTCCCGGCGCCGCAGCCGGTGCGCGGTGCGCCGGCGCACCACGTCCAGGCGGTGCGCGACGAAGACCTCCAGCAGCTCCTTCAGGCCCAGGGTGCGCGGCTGGCCGTCGACCAGGGCGACGTTGTTGATGCCGAAGGTCTCCTCCATCGGCGTCAGCCGGTACAGCTGCTCGAGCACCGCCTCGGGCACGAAGCCGTTCTTGACCTCGATGACCAGGTGCAGGCCGCGGGTGCGGTCGGAGAGGTCCACCACGTCGGCCACGCCCTGCAGGCGCTTGGCCTTGACGCTGTCGGCGATCTTCTCCGTCAGGCGCTCGGGACCCACCCCGTGCGGCAGCTCGGTGACCACCAGGCCCTGGCGCCGGCCGATCTTCTCCACCCGCACGGTGGCGCGGGTGCGGAACGTGCCGCGCCCGGAGGCGTAGGCGTCGCGGATGCCCTCCAGGCCCACCACGCGCCCGCCGGTGGGGAAGTCCGGGCCCGGCACGAAGCGCATCAGGGCCGGCAGGTCCGCCCCCGGGTGCGCGATGAGGTGGCGCGCGGCGGCGACGACCTCGCCGAGGTTGTGCGGGGGCATGTTCGTGGCCATCCCGACGGCGATGCCGCTGGCGCCGTTGACGAGCAGGTTGGGGAACGCCGCCGGCAGCACGGCCGGCTCGGTCAGGCGGTCGTCGTAGTTGGGCACGAAGTCGACGACGTCCTCGTCCAGGCCCGTCGTCATCAGCAGCGCCGCCGGCGCCGGGCGCGCCTCGGTGTAGCGCTGCGCCGCCGGGCCGGCGTCCAGGGAGCCGAAGTTGCCGTGCCCGTCCACCAGCGGCAGGCGCATCGTGAACGGCTGCGCCTGGCGCACCAGCGCGTCGTAGATGGCGACGTCGCCGTGCGGGTGCAGCTTGCCCATGACCTCGCCGACCACGCGCGCGCTCTTCACGTGCGCGCGCTCGGGCGTCAGGCCCATGTCCTGCATCATGTAGAGGATCCGCCGCTGCACCGGCTTCAGGCCGTCGCGCGCGTCCGGCAGGGCCCGCGAGTAGATGACCGAGTAGGCGTACTCGAGGAACGCCCCCTGCATCTCCTGCTCGACGTCGATGTCGACGATGCGCTCGGGGGCGTCGGGCTGCGGGGGAGGGGACGTGCGTCGTGCCATGGCCCCCATCCTGCCGCCCGGGGCCGACACCTCCGGACCTAGCCGCCCCAGGGCGCGCCGAAGGCGCCGTCGTGGGCGCTGTCGGCCAGGGTGCGCCGGTGCCGGCGCGAGGGCCGCGAGCCCTCGCCCGGCGCGGGGTGGCCCAGCGCCACGGCCGCGACGAAGCGGTGCCCGGCGGGCACGCCGAAGCGCGCGCGCAGCGCCGCGCGCGCCGCCGAGGGCACCCCGAACAGGCACGCGCCCAGGCCCTCGTCCACCGCGGCCAGCAGCAGCAGCAGCCCGCTCATGCCGGTGTCCACCTCCGGCCACGGCACCTCCCACGAGGCCGCGTCGCGGTCCGGGCCGGGCTTGTCCGGCAGGGCGTAGCGCGCCGCGTACGCGCCGGGGTCGGCCAGCAGCAGCACCAGCACCGGCGCGGTGCGCATCCCGCTCAGCCACGCGTCCGCCGGGCCCGGGCGCCCGGCGGTGGCCAGGTCCCAGAAGGCGCCCCGGTCCCGCTGCGCGCGCAGCACCAGCAGGTCGCGGCCCTGGCTGTTGCCGGCCGAGGGCGCGCGCAGCGCCGCGGCCAGCACCCGCTCCAGCGCCCCGGCGCCCACGTCGCGCCCGGCCTCGAAGCGGCGCACCATGCGCCGCCGGCGCAGCACCTCGGGGAAGTCCACCGCGCCATCCTGCCCCGCCCGCCGCGTGCGCCTTCCCGCCCGCCGCGCGGGCGCTGCCCCCCACTAGGGTGGCGGGCATGGTGCCGCTGCCGCCGGTGGGCTACCCGACCCGCTGGGAGGCCGACGTCGTCCTGCGCGATGGGGGCACCGCGCACGTGCGCCCCATCCGCCCCTCCGACGCCGACCTGGTGGCCGCCTTCCACTCGCGCCAGTCCGAGGAGTCGCGCTACCTGCGCTTCTTCGCCCCCATGCCGCGGCTGTCCGCGCGCGACCTGGAGCGCTTCACCAACGTCGACCACGTCGACCGCGTCGCCCTGGTCGCCACCGTCGGCGAGGACATCGTCGGCATCGCCCGCTTCGACGCCGCCCCGCCGCGCGAGGGCTCGCCGCGCTCGGCGGAGGTGGCCTTCAACATCTCCGACGACCACCAGGGCCGCGGCCTGGGCTCGGTGCTGCTGGAGCACCTGGCCGCCGCCGCCCGCGAGCGCGGCATCCGCCGCTTCACCGCCGACGTGCTGCCGCAGAACGCCAAGATGATCGGCGTCTTCCGCGAGGCCGGCTTCGAGGTGCGCCAGGGCTACTCCGACGGCGTCCTGGACGTCTCCTTCGCCATCGACCCCACCGAGCGCTCGGTGGACGTCATGCGCGCCCGCGAGCAGCGCGCCGAGGCGCGCAGCGTGCAGGCGCTGCTCTCGCCGTCCTCGGTCGTGGTGGTCGGCGCCAGCCGCACCCCCGGCTCGGTGGGCCACCGGCTGCTGGCCGACGTCGTCACCGGCGGCTTCACCGGCGAGGTGCACGCCGTCAACGCCGAGGCCGAGCCGGGCGAGCTGCTGCTGGGGGTGCCGGTGCTGCGCTCGGTGCGCGACCTGCCCGGCCCGGTGGACCTGGCGGTGGTGGCGGTGCCGGCCGCGGCCGTGGTGGCCACCGTCGCCGACTGCGCCTCCCAGGGCGTGCGCGGGCTCGTCGTCGTCTCCAGCGGCTTCGCCGAGACCGGCCCGGAGGGCCTGGAGCGCCAGCGCGAGCTGGTGCGCATCGCCCGCGCCAACGGCATGCGCGTGGTCGGGCCGAACTCCTACGGCGTGGTCAACACCGACCCCGCGGTGCGCCTGAACGCCTCGCTGTACGCCGACACCCCGCCGGCGGGCCGCTTCGGCCTCTTCAGCCAGTCCGGGGCGCTGGCCGTCACGGTGCTCTCCTCCGCCCAGCGCCGGGGCCTGGGGCTGTCCACCTTCGTCTCCGCCGGCAACCGCGCCGACGTCTCGGGCAACGACCTCATGCAGTTCTGGCTCGACCACGAGGGCACCGCCGCGGTCGGGCTGTACCTGGAGAGCGTGGGCAACCCGCGCAAGTTCAGCCGGGTCGCGCGCACGCTGGCGCGCAAGAAGCCCGTCGTGGTCGTCAAGTCCGGCGCCTCCGGCTTCGGGGTGCCGCCCGGGCACGCCGTGCGCGCCTCGCGCGCGCCGTTCGAGGCCGTCGACAGCATGCTGCGCCAGGCCGGCGTCATCCGGGTCGAGAACGTGCACCAGCTCTTCGACGTGGCCCAGGTCGCGGTGCACCAGCCGCTGCCGCAGGGCCCGCGCGTGGCGATCGTCGGCAACTCCGACGCGCTGGGCACCCTGGCCGCCGACGCGTGCGTCAGCTGGGGCCTGCAGGTGGTGCGCGGGCCGAGCGCGGTGGCCCCGTACGCGCCCGTGGAGGCGTTCACGGCGGCGCTGGAGAGCGCCTTCGCCGACCCCGGGGTCGACGCCGTCGTCGCCAGCTGGGTGCCGCCGACGCCCGCGCCGGACCCCGCGGTGGCCGCCGCCGTGGCGCGCACCGCCGCGGCCGGGGCGAAGACCACCGTCACCTGCTTCCTGGGCACCCGCTCGCTCTCGGCGGCCGTGGCCGACGCCACCGAGGGCGTGCCGGCCGACGCCCCCGTCGTGCCCTCGTACCCCACGCCCGAGGACGCCGTGCGCGCCCTGGCCGCCGTCGTGCGCTACGCGCAGTGGCGCCGGCGCGACCGCGGGCACCCGCTGGCGCCGCGGGGCGTGGACCTGCGCGCGGCGCGCGCCCTGGTGGAGCGGGCGCTGGCCGCCTCCCCGGACGGGGTGGAGCTGGGCCCGGAGGACACCGCCGCGCTGCTGGCCGCCGGCGGCGTGGACCTGCTGGCGCGCGCCGAGGTGCGCGGCGTGGAGGAGGCCGTGGCCGCCGCCGAGCGGCTGGGCTGGCCGGTGGCGCTGAAGACCGTGGGGGAGGACCTCGCCGGGCGCCAGGACCTGCGCGGGGTGCGCCTGGGCATCACCAACCCCGTGGCGCTGGCCGAGGCGGTGGCCGACATGCGCCAGGTCTTCGGCGAGCGCGCCGACGTCCTGGCCGTGCAGCACATGGCCGGCCTGGGCGTGCCCTGCCTGGTGCGCAGCACCGAGGACCCCCTCTTCGGGCCGGTGGTCAGCTTCGGCGTCGAGGGCGACCCCATCGACCTCATGGGCGATGTGGCCTACCGCATCCCGCCCCTGACCGACGTCGACGTGGCCGATCTGGTGCGCTCGGTCAAGGCCGCGCCGAAGCTCTTCGGGCACCGCGGCTCGCCCGTCATGGACGTCGACGCCCTGGAGGACGTGGTCGCGCGCGTGGCGGTGCTGGCCGACGCGCTGCCGGAGGTCGCCGAGCTGCGCCTGTCGCCGGTGCTGGTGGCCGAGCGGGGCGCGCGCGTGCTGGGCGCCTCGGTGACGCTGGCCCCGCCGCAGGGTCGCGCCGACCCGGACCGGCGCACCCTGCCCAGCTGAGGCCCGCCCGGGTGGCCCGTGCCGCGCCGGGGGGCGGCGTGCGGGAGGATGGGGGGATGCGCGAGCGCACCCACCCCCGGCGGTCCGGGCACGGCACGAGCGGCGGCGGCGCGGCGGGGGCGCCCACCCCGCTGCCCCTGCCCCCGCAGCTGCTCTCCGACGTCGAGCGCGCCGGCTTCTACCCCTCCCTGGTGGTCGACGGCCTGCAGACCGCCCTGGGCGGCGAGGAGGTCGACGCCCACCTGGTGCACCAGGAGACGACCATCGAGGACAGCGAGGTGCGCCGGCACGTCACCGTCCTGGCCGCCACCGCCACCCGCCTGCTGGTCACCCACGCCGACGACCACGGCGCCGACGAGACCTCCCCGGAGCCGTACGCGGTGTGCTCGACGGAGTCCGTGCCCCTGGAGCGCGTCTCCTCCGTGGTCGTCTCGCAGGTCGTCACCCGCCCCGCCGACCACCGCCCCGGCGCGGTGCCCGCCGAGGTCAGCCTCACCGTGGGCTGGGGGGCGGTGCAGCGCGTGGACCTGGAGCCGGCCGGCTGCCCCGACCCCGACTGCGAGGCCGACCACGGCTACACCGGCACCCTCAGCGGTGACGACCTCACCGTGCGCGTGGCCGGCGCCGCCGAGGGCGCCGACGCGGTGGCCGCCGCCGTGGACTTCGCCCGCTCGCTGTCCGCCGCCACCTGCCGGTGAGCCGGTGACCACCACGCCCGCCCCACCGGCCCCGCCGGCGCCCGCCTACGGCGTCGACACCCTCGCGGAGCTGGTGCCGGCGCTGGCCGGCGCGCTGGGCGTGCCCGGCACCGGGGGCGGCGGGGGCAGCGGCGCCGGTGCCGGCCTGGCGCCGGCGCTGCCCGCCGCGCGGCGGGTGTGCCTGCTGCTGGTGGACGGCATGGGCGAGGTCGCGCTGCGCGAGCGCTCCGGGCACGCGCCGGTGCTGCGGCGCTGGCGCTCCGAGGGCGGGCACCGCGTGCTGACCGCCGGCTTCCCCACCACCACCGCCACGAGCATGGGCCTGCTGGGCACCGGGCTGCCCCCGGGCGGGCACGGCCTGGTCGGCTACGAGGTCCTCGACCCCGAGCGCGACGCCCTGCTGAACCAGCTGCAGTGGGACGGGCCGGTGGACCCCCGGCGCTGGCAGCCGCACCCCACCGTCTTCCAGGCCGTCGCCGCGGCTGGGCTGCCCGTCACCCGCGTGGCGCCGCCGCACTTCGACGGCTCGGGCCTGACCGAGGCGGCGCTGCGCGGGGGGCGCTTCGTGGGCACCCCCGAGCGCCTGGAGGCGCGCGTGGACGCCGCCGTGCAGGCGGTGCGCGCCACCGGGGCCGGGCTGACCTACGTCTACTGGGGCCGCCTGGACCGCACCGGCCACGGCGAGGGCGTCGGCTCGTGGCAGTGGGGCGAGGAGCTGGCGCGCGTGGACGCCGCCGTCGGCGAGCTCACCCGCCGCCTGCCGCGCGGCACCCTGCTGGTGGTCACCGCCGACCACGGCATGGTCGACGTGGCCGCCCCGCAGCGCCTGGACCTGGCGCACGAGCCGGAGCTGCGCGCGGGCGTGCGCCACGTCGGCGGCGAGCCGCGCGCGGTGCAGCTGTACACCGAGCCCGGCGCCGCCGCGGCGGTGGCGGCGGTGTGGGCGCGCCGCCTGGCCGGCAGCGCGCTGGTGCTCACCCGCGCCGAGGCGGTGGCCGCCGGGTGGTTCGGGGCGGTGGAGGAGCGCGTCAGCGGGCGCATCGGGGACGTGCTGGCGGTGATGTCCGCGCCCGTGGCCGTCGTGGACTCCGCGCGCATGCGCCCGGAGACGCTGCGCCTGGTGGGCCAGCACGGCGCCCTCACCGACGACGAGCGCCTCGTGCCGCTGTTCACCGCCGTGCTCTGACCGGCGGCGACCCGCAGCCGGAGCGCGCGCGTCCCGGCGACCGGGCCACGGGTCCGGAGACCGGGTCCGGGGACCGGGTGCGAGGGGCGAGTTTGGGGATCGGGGAGCGGGGTACCCCTGCTGGTGGCAATCGATTCGGCCTCACCAGCCGAGACGTCCAACAGAAGGGCACCACCATGATCTCCGGTCTCCAGTCCGTCGACGACCTCTACGGCACCACCGTCTACGACAACGACGGCGACAAGATCGGCAAGGTGGACGAGGTCTACCTGGACAACGCCAGCAACCAGCCGGAGTGGGTCTCGGTCAAGACCGGCCTGTTCGGCTCGAACGTCTCCCTGATCCCGCTGGCGCAGGCCTCCGTGAGCGGCGACCGCCTGACCGTGCCGTTCGAGAAGGCCAAGGTCAAGGACGCCCCGCACCACGACCCCGGCCACGAGCTGAGCGAGTCCGACGAGGACGACCTGTACCGCTACTACGGCATCGCCTCCTCCGGCGGCACCGTCACCGAGGGCACCACCACCGGGACGACCGGCACCGCGGACCTCGCGGCCTCGCGCGGCACCACCGGGACCACGGACACCACCACCGCCACCACCGGGACCACCGGCACGACCGGCCGCACCGGCACCGACTTCAGCAGCGGCGACGACGTCTCCGGTCCCGAGACCGACGACGCGATGACGCGCTCGAAGGAGGAGCTGCACGTGGGCACCGAGTCCCGCGTGTCCGGCCGGGCGCGCCTGCGCAAGCACATCGTCAGCGAGCACGTCACCCGCAGCGTGCCCGTCAGCCACGAGGAGCTGGTCGTCGAGCGCGAGCCGATCACCGACGCCAACCGCGGCGCGGCCCTGGCGGGCGGGGACCTGACCGAGGAGGAGCACGAGGTCACCCTGCACGAGGAGCGCGCGGTGGCCGCGAAGGAGACCGTGCCGGTGGAGCGGGTGCGCCTGGGCACCAAGACCGTCACCGGTGAGGAGACCGTCTCCGCCGAGGTGCGCGAGGAGAAGATCGACCTCGACGCCGGTCGGGAGACCCGCACCAGCACCGACCGCTCCTGAACGGGGAGCACGCCGAGGTCGTCCGCTCGGCAGAGGAACTGCGCGTCCACCGCGTGCGGGTGGCGCGCGAGCGCGTCCGGGTCAGCAAGCGCGTGGTCTCGGAGGTGCGCACGGTGCAGGTGCCGGTGCGCGTCGAGCAGCTCGTGGTCGAGCGCGAGCCGCTCGACGCGGACGCCGGGGACGCGGACGCACCGGCCGCGGGGGACACCGCGGCGGCCGAGCCGCTGGTGATCGTCCTGCACGAGGAGGTCCCGGTGGTCTCGGTGCGCGCCGAGCCAGTCGAGGTCGTGCGGATCGGCGTCCGCACGGTGCAGGGCGAGCAGACCGTCTCCACCGAGCTGCGCTCGGAGCAGGTGGTCGTGGACCGCTCGGTCGCCACCGGGCACGAGCCCGGTCCGGCCACCACCACGGCCTGAGGCGGGCCCGAGGCGGACCCGAGGCGGCCCCGAGGCAGGGCTGAAGGCGGGGCCGAGGTAGGACGGACGACGGAGGGGCCCGTGCGGTGCGCCGCACGGGCCCCTCCGCGCGCGGGGTCAGTCCTTCTTGGTGCCGAACATGATCTCGTCCCAGCTCGGGACGCTGGCGCGCTTGCCGCCCGCACCGCCGCCGCCCCCGCCGCCGGTGCCGCCACCCCCGCCGGAGCGCCGTCCCGACCGGTTGCGCCGGCGGGGCGCCGGGCGCTCGGGCGCGGGGACCGGGACCGCGTCCGCCGCGTCCGCCGCGTCGTCGGCGGTGCCCGCGTCCCCGGTGCTGCCCGCGCCGCCGGTCCCGGGGGCCGTGTCCTCCACGGAGCCGGCGAGGTCCTCGGCCGGCACGCCCGGCGCCTCGGCCACGACCGGCCCGGGAGCGCGCACCGCCTCACCGCCGGGCACGTCGGTGTCCTCGACGTCCCCCTCCGCGGCGGGCTCGACGTCCGCCTCGGCGGCGGGCTCGGCGTCCGCCTCCGCGGCGGGCTCGACGTCCGCCTCGGCCGTGGGCTCGTCGGGCACCTCCGCGGCGGGACCGCCGGACGCCTCCGCCCCCTGCGCCGCCTGCGCGCCGGGCCCGTCGGCCGGGTCGCCGGCGCGCTCCGCCGCGGCCCGCGGCGGCGGCAGGACGGTGCGGTCCTCGTGCTCGTGCGGGGCGGACGCGGCCGGGTGCGCCGGCGGCGGGTCGGCCAGCAGGGCGTCCACCCGCGGGGCCGCCTCACCGGACCCGGGTGCCGGCGCGGGCTCCCCGCGCACGCCGCGCTGGGCGTCGAGGGCGTCGAGCAGACCGGGGGCCACCTCGCCGGGGCCGGGGCGCGCGGCGCGGCCGCGCTCGGCCGAGCGCACCCCGCCGTCCGCCTCCACGTCGTACACGCGCTCGCCCGGGCGCACCTCGCCGGCCACGCTCACCAGCCGCCGCGAGGGCAGCGGGCCGGGGTCGGGCGGTTCCTCCTCGCTGAGCCAGCGCGCCTCGTCGTCGGTGGCCGTCAGCGCCCGCGAGGCCGGGTCGAAGGACCAGCGCGCCACCCGCCCGCGCCCGCCGGCGACGAACTCCAGCTGCACCGTCCAGTCGCCGTCCTCCTGGCGCCAGGCGTCCCAGCGCGCCCCCTCGGGGTCCACCGCGCGCGCGCTCAGGCGCGCGACGACGAGGTCCTCCAGCGGGCCGGTGCCCCCCGCGCGCCCGTAGGCGGTGCGCCGGGCCAGGCCCGCCACGTGCGCGCGCTCGGCCAGCACGGGGCCCTCGTAGCGGCGCACCCGGTCCAGCGGCAGCCCGCCGGACTCGGCGACCTCCTCGGCCGACTCCCCGGCGCGGATGCGCGCCTGGATGTCGCGCGGGCGCAGCTGGGACTCCATCTGGATCTGCAGCTGCCCCAGCCGGGCGCGGTCGCGGCGCACCGCCGCCCGCAGGGCCTCGTCCACCCGCAGCCGGTAACGCGCTCCGTCGGCGCCGACCAGCACGACGTGCTCACCGTCGTCGTGGACCCCGACGAGCCTCAGGTCCTGCATGAGGGCGTCCTCCAGCGGTGTCGTTCGCGGCGGCGCGGCCGGACGGGCCGGACCGGCGCGGCTCCCGGGCGGGCCGAGCGCTGCGTGCACTCTGCCACCTGCGCCCCCGCGCGTTCACCCGGCGCCGGGAGCGGGCCGCCCCCACCCTCGACCTCCGCCCGAGGGTCAGGGCGGTGCGCGCACCCGGCGGGGACGGTGCCCCACCCCGCGCGGGCGCCCCGGCGCGCGGTGGTGACAATGACCCCGTGAGCGCTGCGACATCGACCGCACGTCCGTACGACGCCCTGCTCCTGCTGTCCTTCGGCGGCCCCGAGGGACCCGACGACGTCATGCCGTTCCTGGAGAACGTCACGCGCGGCCGGGGCATCCCGCGCGAACGCCTCGAGGCCGTCGCCGAGCACTACCTGCACTTCGGCGGCAAGAGCCCCATCAACGACCAGAACCGCGAGCTGCTCGCGCAGCTGCGCACCGAGCTCGACGCGCGCGGGCTGGCGGACCTGCCGCTGCTCTGGGGCAACCGCAACTGGGAGCCGTACGTCACCGACGTGCTGCGCGAGGCGCACGAGGCCGGCGCGCGCCGGGTGCTCGTGGTGTTCACCAGCGCCTACTCCTCGTACTCCAGCTGCCGGCAGTACCGCGAGGACCTCGCCCGCGCCGCGCAGGCGCTGGCCGCCGAGGGCCGCGACATCGAGTTCGACAAGATCCGCCACTACTTCAACCACCCCGCCTTCACGGAGGTGAACGCGCGCGCGGTGGCCGCCGCCGTCGGCGAGCTGCCCGAGGACGCCCGCGCCGGCGCGCGGGTGGTCTTCGTGACCCACTCGATCCCCGACGCGATGAACGACGTCTCCGGCCGCGACGGCGGCGCCTACGTGCGCCAGCACCTCGACGTCGCCGCCGAGGTCGCCCGCCGCGCCGGCGCCGCCCTGGGCCGCGAGCTGCCCTGGGACCTCGCCTACTGCTCGCGCTCGGGCCCGCCGAGCCAGCCGTGGCTGGAGCCCGACGTCAACGACCACCTGCGCGCCCTGCACGAGCGGGGGGTGCCCGGTGTCGTGGTCGCGCCGGTCGGCTTCGTCAGCGACCACATGGAGGTCAAGTTCGACCTCGACACCGAGGCCGCCGAGACCGCCGGGGAGATCGGGCTGCCCTTCGCCCGCGCCGCCACCGTCGGCGCCGACGCCGCGTTCGTGGCGGGCTTGGTCGACCTCGTCGAGGAGCGCGCCGCCCTGGCGCGCGGTGAGGCCCCCGAGCAGCCGGCCACCGGCGCGCTGGGCCCCTCGCACAACCTCTGCCCCGTCGGGTGCTGCCGCAACCTGCGCGCGGACCTGCCCGCGGCCACGGGCGAGGACTACCGGGCCCCGGCACCCGCGTGAGCGGCGCGACGCCCCCCGCGGCACCGGGGCCGCAGGGGTTGCCGGGGGAGGCGGAGCTGGACGAGCTGCGCCGCGTCGCGGTGCGCGCGGCCGCCGCCGCCGGCGAGCTGGTGCGCACCGGCCGCCCGGACCGGGTGGAGGTCGCGGCGACGAAGTCGACGCCCACCGACGTGGTCACCGCCATGGACACCGCCTCCGAGGAGCTCCTGCTGGAGCTGCTGGCCGAGCTGCGCCCGCACGACGGCGTCCTGGGCGAGGAGCACGGCCACCGGCCGGGCACCTCGGGGCTGACGTGGGTCGTCGACCCCGTGGACGGCACCGTGAACTACCTGTACGGGCTGCGCGCCTACGCCGTCAGCGTCGCGTGCGTGCTCGACCCGGTGGCGGGCGCCGGGCGCCCCGACCCGGCCACCTGGGTGCCGCTGGCCGGGTGCGTGCACGACCCCACCTCCGGGGAGGTCTTCAGCGCCGCGCGCGGGCGCGGCGCGAGCCTGAGCTCGCCGGAGGGCGAGCGCGCCCTGCGCGCGCACCGCGACGTCGCCCTGGACCGCGCCCTGGTGGCCACCGGCTTCGGCTACGACCCGGTGCGCCGCGCCGAGCAGGCCGCGGTGCTGGCGGCGCTGCTGCCGCGGGTGCGCGACGTACGGCGCATCGGCAGCGCGGCGCTGGACCTGTGCTGGGTGGCGGCCGGGCGCCTGGACGCCTACTACGAGCGCGGCCTGAAGCCGTGGGACCTGGCCGCGGGCGCGCTGGTGGCCGCCGAGGCCGGGGCGCTGGTCACCGGCTTCGACGGCGGGCCGGCCGGCGGGGAGGGCCTGCTGGCCGCCGGCCCCGGCCTGCACCCGGCCCTGCTGGCCGAGCTGGCCGAGTCGGCCGAGTCGGCCCGGCCGGCGACCTGACGGACCCGCGGCCCGGAGCTGCGACGCGCGAGGCCCCCGTCCCGGCAGGGACGGGGGCCTCGCGCGTCGCCGCGCCGGGCGGCGCGAGCGGGGTGGTCGGTGTGGGCCGGGTGGCCCTCAGGCGGGCGCCGCGCAGGCGGCCGGGACGCGCCGGGCGAGGGCGGTCAGGTCCACCACGGCGGGCCGGGAGCCGCCGTCGCGGGCGCGCGGGTCCTCGGCGCCGTCGGCGCCGTCGGCCCGCCCGGCCAGGTAGGCCACGGCGTCCGGCAGCGCGACGTCGTGGGCCGCGGCCAGGTCGACCAGGCCCTCCAGCTCGCCGAGGTGGGCGGCGGCCAGCTCATCCTCGCCGGCGGCGGTGGCGCACTCGATCGTGGCGCGCGTCTGCTGCACGCGCTCGGACAGCTCCGCCACGAAGGCGGGCGGTGCGGACGGGGTGCTCCCGTCGCCGGTGGCGACGGGCGGGGCGACGGGTGTCGCGGGGGGTTCCTGCACGGGCACGGCACCTCCTGGGGGCTCGAGGGGCGCCCGGCGCTCGCGCTGCGCCGCGGCGCGCGGGCCGGTCCTGCCGTTCGGCGGGCTCGGGCGCACACTACGGCCCGTCGCAGCCGCGTCCAACTCCCCCCGGAGGGGGGTGTGGACGCCCCGGCCGCCCGCCGCGGCGCCCCGCGCGGGTCGCGCCGGTGCGCGCCGGCGGCGTTCCCGCGGCGTTCCCACCGCGTTGGTGCTGCCTTCCCGCGGCGTTCCCGGTGCGCCGCACGGCCAACGGCTGCCGTGCGTGGCGGAGCGCGACGCGCCGTGACCCCGCCCCGGTTCGTCGCCGGCGCGGCGGTAGGTCATGATGCGTGCTCGCCCCGCCGCACGCGGCACCGCAGGGCGGGGCCGGGGACGCGGGCATGATTCGGGGCCGTCCAGCGTTGAGCCGGCCGCAGGACCACGGGACACGGAGTGAGGCAGGGTCATGGCGACCGACTACGACGCACCGCGCAAGAACGACGACGAGCTCAACGAGGACTCCATCGAGGAGCTGAAGGCCCGTCGGACGGACAAGAGCTCGGGCGCCGTCGACGAGGACGAGACGGAGGCCGCGGAGGGCTTCGAGCTGCCCGGCGCGGACCTCTCCAACGAGGAGCTGTCGGTGCGGGTCCTCCCGCGCCAGCAGGACGAGTTCACGTGCACCAGCTGCTTCCTGGTGGTGCACCGCAGCCAGCTGCGCGAGAGCGCGGACGGCCGCGTCATCTGCACCGACTGCGCCGCCTGAGGCGCTGCGGACCGCCGGGACGGCTCGCCCCGGCGGTCCGGCCCGGTGCTCAGCGGCCGGCGCCGATGGCGTCGGCCAGCTCCCGCGGGCGGCGGGTGGAGACCACCCAGTAGGGCGCGGGGTCGTCCGGGTCGTCCAGGTGCACCCGCACGGCCGTGGGCACCCATGAGCGGATGGCCAGGTGCGCCCGGGCGTCCAGCTCCGGGCCCAGCACCGCCCGGCGCCGCTCGGCGGGCACGACGTCCACCCCGGAGACCACGCGCAGCGGCAGGCGCGCCCTGCCCACGCGCAGCTCCCCGCCGGAGACCTCCACGGTGCCGGCCAGGCTCAGCAGCACGCCCACGGCCAGCGCCGCGCCCACCAGCGCGCCCACCAGCGCGCCGCGCGGTCCGAAGACGGGCAGGGCGATGAACGCGCCGCCGGCCACGGCCGGCGTCCACGACAGCCAGGTCGTCACCGCCGGCCACCAGCGCTCGCGCCACGGGGGCGCCGCGGCGCCGTCGCCGCGGGCGCCGGGGCGGGTGGGGGCAGGACCGCTCACGGGGCACAGCGTCTCACGCGGCGGGTAGGGTCCAGACCCGTGGACCACGCCGACGCCGCCCCGGAGACCACCCTGGAGGTGGAGACCGTGCTGGCCGACCCGGCCGCGCTGCCGACCTACGCGCACCCCGGGGACGCGGGCGCCGACCTGAGCACCCGGGTGGACGTCGTCGTGCCCCCCGGCGGGCGCGCCACCGTCCCCACGGGCGTGTCCATCGCGCTGCCGGAGGGGTACGCCGCGTTCGTCGTGCCCCGCTCGGGCCTGGCCGCCCGCCGCGGGCTGACCACGCTGAACGCGCCGGGCACCGTCGACGCCGGCTACCGCGGGGAGATCCGCGTGACGCTGCACAACACCGACCCGCGCGAGGCGGTGGCGCTGCGCGCCGGCGACCGCGTGGCCCAGCTCGTCGTGCAGCGCGTCGAGCGCGTGCGCTTCCTGCCGGTGGCGCAGCTGCCGGCGTCGGTGCGCGGCGAGGGCGGTCACGGCTCCACGGGCGGCTCGGACGCGCTGGCCGACGGCCCCGCGCCGGCGCCCCACCACGCAGACCAGGGCACCACCACCGGGGAGGGACGACCGTGAGCCTGTTCCGCCGCAAGCGCGCGCAGAGCGACGAGGCCGAGGAGAGCACGAGCGGCACCGCGGGGGGTGAGCAGGTCCCGGGGGCCGCCGCCCCGGAGGGCGCCGCCGCCGGGGAGGGGACCGCCGCCGCGCCGGGCGCGGACGCGCCGGGCCCCGCGGACGGCGGCGCCGACGTCGCCGCAGGCACCGGGGACGCCGCGGACGCCGGTGCCGCCGCGACCGTCGCGGACCGCTCCGCCGGCCCCTTCGACGCCTCCGAGGTCCCCGCCGAGGACGGCCGCCTGCCGCTGGGCGGGCTGCGCCTGGCCGGGCGCGAGGGCATGGAGCTGCGCTTCGAGGTCGAGGAGGCCTCCCAGCGCGTCATCGCCGTCACCGTCGGGCTGGGCGGCTCCGCCGTGCAGCTGCAGGTCTTCGCCGCCCCGCGCAGCAGCGGGGTCTGGGAGGAGATCCGCACCGAGATCGCCGCGGCCGTCACCGCCCAGGGCGGCGCGGCCGAGGAGCGCACCGGCCCCTTCGGCGCGGAGCTGCTGTGCCGGCTGCCCGTGCGCACCGAGGACGGGCGCACCGCCCACCAGCCCACGCGCTTCGTCGGCGTGGACGGCCCGCGCTGGTTCCTGCGCGCGGTCTTCTCCGGCCCGGCCGCCTCCGACGAGCAGGCCGCCCGCGGCCTGGAGGACGTCGTGCGCGACGTGGTCGTGGTGCGCGGCGGCGAGGCCATGGCCCCGCGCGAGCTGATCCCGCTGGCGCTGCCGGACGCCTCCCGCGCCCGGCCGGCCCCGGCGCCGCAGGAGGCGGCGGACGGGCGCGAGGAGCTGCGGCCCTTCGAGCGCGGCCCGGAGATCACCGAGGTCCGCTGAGGTCCGCTGAGGTCCGCCGGGGCCCGCCGGGGGAGCTCCCCGGGCGGGCCCCGGCGTCCCGTCGGGTGGACCGGGTCGGCACGGGGCCGCGGGGGTCCTACCCTGGTGGTGTGTCGAAGTCGTCGGTGCTGAGCACGCCGCTGTGGCGTCGCGCGCTGCAGCGTTTCACCGCCTCGGAGTCGGACCTCGCGGCCCAGGAGGCCCAGGAGGACGCCGTGCGCCACGGCGGCACCCCTTGCGGGGCCGTCCCCAACCGCACCCGCGCCAGCGTCTGCGGGACGCTGCGCTCGGTCACCGCGCGCCCGCGTGGCGGCGTGCAGGCGCTGGAGGCGGAGCTGTTCGACGGCTCCGGCTCGGTGTCGCTGGTGTGGCTGGGGCGCCGGCGCATCGCCGGGGTCGAGCCCGGGCGCCGGCTGAAGGCGCGCGGCCTGGTCGCCGACGACGCCGGCCAGCGCGTGATCTTCAACCCGGAGTACGAGCTGTTCTGCCCGGACGGTCCGTGAGCGCAGCGGCGGGCGCGCCCGGCGCGCCCGACGCCCCGGTGCCCACCACCGTCGAGGAGGTCGTGCGCCACCGCCTCTCGGCGGCGCTGGGCGGCTGGCGCGGGCTGCTGGACTCCGCCGCCCCCGCCCTGGCCTTCCTCGTGGGCTGGCTGCTGACCTCTGACGTGCTGGTCTCGCTGGGCGCGTCCGCGGCGGTGCTGCTGGTGGCGCTGGTGGCGCGGGTGGCGCGGCGCGAGACCGTCCAGCACGCCCTGGGCGGCATCCTCACCACCGCCGTGGCGGCGTTCATCGCCTCGCGCACCGGCCGGGCCGCGGACGTCTTCCTGCCCGGCATCCTGCTCAACGCCGCCCTGGCCGTCGTCTTCGCCGTCTCCATGGCCGCGCGCTGGCCGGTGGTCGGCTTCGTCGTCGGCGCCGTCACCGAGGACCCCACCGGCTGGCGGCGCGACCGCGGCGTGGTCGCGCTGTGCCAGAAGCTCACCGCCCTGCTGCTGGCCGGCTACGTGGTGCGCGTGGCGGTGCAGCTGCCGCTGTACCTGGCCGACCGCGCCAGCGGCGGCGGGTGGACCACCGAGCTGGCGGTGAGCAAGCTGCTGCTGGGCTGGCCGCTGCTGGTGGTCGGCGTGCTCGTCGCCGGCGGGGTGCTGCTGCGCGGGCGCACCCCGCTGCAGCCGGAGGACGGCCCGGACGCCGCGGACGCCCAGGACGGGCCGGACGCCCAGGACGCCGCGGACGCCCGGGACGCCGCCGGGCGCGGCTGACCCCCGGGCGCGCGGGGCGCCCGGGGTGCACGGGCGCCCGGGGGTCAGCGCGCGCCGAGCAGGGTGCGCAGCTCCGCCTCCGCGTCGGGGACGCTGAGGAACATCAGGTGGTCCCCGGCCTCGAGCACGTCGTCGGGGCTGGGGGCGATGGGCCGCTCCCCGCGCACGATCGCCACGAGCACCGCGTCGGGCGGCAGCACGACCTGGCCGACGGTGCGGCCCACCACGGGGCTGGCCGCGTCCAGGGTGTACTCGGCCATCGAGGTGTTGGCCTGCTGGAAGGTGAACAGGCGCACCAGCTCGCCGACGCTGACCGCCTCCTCCACCAGCGCCGTCATCAGGCGCGGGGTGGACACGGCCACGTCCACCCCCCAGGCCTCGTCGAAGAGCCACTCGTTCTTGGGGTTGTTCACCCGCGCGACGGTGCGCGGCACGCCGTACTCGGTCTTGGCCAGCAGGGAGACGACGAGGTTGGCCTTGTCGTCGCCGGTGGCGGCGACCACGACGTCGCAGTCGGCCAGCTCGGCCTCGTCCAGGCTGGAGATCTCGCAGGCGTCGGCCAGCAGCCACTGCGCGTCGGGGACGCTGGTGACCTTCATGGCGGCGGGGGAGCGGTCCACCAGCAGCACCCGGTGGGAGTTGGCCAGCAGCTCGCGGGCGATGGAGCGCCCCACGATCCCGGCACCGGCGATGACGACGCGCATCAGGCACCCTCCTCCGGCGCGGCGGCCAGCACGGCGGTGGCGGCCGCGGTGCGCTCCTCGGCGACGACGACGTGGACCAGGTCGCCCTCCTGGTGCACGGTGCCCTTCACCGGCACCAGCCCGCGGCCCAGGCGGGTCACGTAGGCCACGCGCACCCCGGCGGCGGCCTCCAGCGCGTGCAGGGGCCGGCCCACCCACCCCTCGTGCACGGGCGCCTCCAGCATCACCACGCGCCCGCTGGCGTCGCGGAACTCGCTCAGGGCCCCCTCGGGCACCAGGCGGCGCAGCACCTGGTCGGCGGTCCAGCGCACGGTGGCGATGGTGGGGATGCCCAGGCGCTCGTAGACCTCGGCGCGGCCGGGGTCGTAGATGCGCGCCACGACGGTCTCCACGCCGAACTTCTCGCGGGCCACCCGCGCGGCCAGCACGTTGGAGTTGTCCCCGGAGGAGACGGCGGCGAAGGCGTCGGCCTGGTGGATGCCGGCCTCGACGAGGGTGTCGTGGTCGAAGCCGACGCCGGTGACGCGCCGCCCGGCGAAGGAGGTGCCCAGGCGGCGGAAGGCGTCGGCGTCCTGGTCGACGACGGCCACGCTGTGCCCGCGCTGCTCCACGGTGAGGGCCAGGGTGGAGCCCACGCGGCCACACCCCATGATCACGAAGTGCACGGCCCCTCCGGTGCGTCCTGTGCTGCGCGGCGCCGGCTCCTGCGGGCGCCCCGGGCCGCGACGCTACCGCCTCGCCCGCGCGCCCGCCGCACCGCCCGCTCGGGCTTAGCATCGGTGGACGTGCCCTCTGTGACGGACGCGGTCAAGCGCGTGCTCGTCGGCCGGCCGTTCCGCAGCGAACGCCTGTCCGAGACCCTCCTGCGCAAGCGCATCGCGCTGCCGGTGTTCGCCTCCGACGCCCTCAGCTCGGTCGCGTACGCGCCCGACGAGGTCTTCCTGACGCTGTCGATCGCGGGCATCGCCGCCTACGCGTTCTCGCCGTGGATCGCGCTGGCGGTCGTGGTGGTCATGCTCGTCGTGGTCGCCTCCTACCGGCAGAACGTGCACGCCTACCCCTCCGGCGGCGGCGACTACGAGGTCGCCACGGTCAACCTGGGCCCGAACGCGGGCCTGACGGTGGGCAGCGCCCTGCTGGTGGACTACGTGCTCACCGTGGCGGTGTCCATCTCCTCCGGGGCCCAGTACGCCGCCACCGCGATCCCGCTGCTGCGCGGGCACGAGGCGCTCTTCGCGGTGGTCCTGGTGGTGCTGCTGATGACGGTGAACCTGCGCGGCATCCGCGAGAGCGGCACCGCCTTCGCCGTGCCCACCTACATCTTCATGTTCTCGATCATCGGCATGGCGCTGTGGGGCTTCGGGCGGTACCTGTTCGGCGAGCTGCCGCAGGCGCCCAGCGCCGGCTTCGAGCTGGCCGCCGAGCACGACATCTCCGGCGGCCTGACCAGCCTGGCGGGCGCCTTCCTGATCCTGCGGGCGTTCTCCTCGGGCGCGGCCGCCCTGACGGGCGTGGAGGCCATCAGCAACGGCGTGCCGGCCTTCCGCAAGCCCAAGAGCCGCAACGCGGCGACCACGCTGCTGCTGCTGGGCCTGATCAGCGTGACGATGCTCGTCAGCATCATCACCCTGGCCAACCTCACCCGCGTGCGCTTCGCCGAGGACCCCGCCGTGCAGCTGCTGCGCGACGGGGTGCCGGTGGGCGACTCCTACGTGCAGGACCCGATCATCGGCCAGCTCGCGGCGACCGTCTTCGACCACTTCACGATCGCCTTCTACCTGGTGACCGCCGCCACCGGCGTGATCCTCGTGCTGGCGGCCAACACCGCGTTCAACGGCTTCCCGGTGCTGGCCTCGATCCTGGCCCGCGACGGCTACCTGCCCAAGCAGCTGCACACCCGCGGCGACCGGCTGGCGTTCTCCAACGGCATCATCGCCCTGGCCGGGGCGGCGATCGTGCTCATCCTCGCCTTCGACGCGCAGGTCACCCGCCTGATCCAGCTGTACATCGTCGGCGTCTTCGTCTCCTTCACGATGAGCCAGACCGGCATGATCCGGCACTGGACGCGCCTGCTGCGCACCGAGGCGGACCCCTCCGCGCGCGGGCGCATGAAGCGCTCGCGGGTCATCAACTCCATCGGCCTGGGCCTGACCGGGCTGGTGCTGGTCATCGTGCTGCTGACGAAGTTCACCCAGGGCGCCTGGATCGCCATCCTCGCCATGGTGGTGATCTTCGCCAACATGAAGCTCATCCGCCGGCACTACACCTCGGTGAGCCGGGAGCTGGCCATCGCCGAGGACGCCGGGGCCAAGGCGCTGCCCACCGGCGTGCGCAGCGTGGTGCTCGTCTCCAAGCTGCACAAGCCCACGCTGCGGGCGCTGGCCTACGCGCGCGCGGCGCGCCCCACCGACCTGCAGGCCGTCACCGTCGCGGTCGACCCGGAGGAGACCGCGGCGCTGCAGGCGCGCTGGGACGCCCTGGGCCTGCCGATCCCGCTGACCGTCCTGGACTCGCCCTACCGCGAGATCAGCCGGCCCGTCGTCGAGCACGTCAAGGCGCTGCGCGCGCGCCACCCGCGCGACCTGGTGACGGTCTACGTGCCCGAGTACGTCGTGGGCCACTGGTGGGAGACGCTCCTGCACAACCAGTCCGCCCTGCGCCTGCGCGCGCGGCTGCGCTACACCCCCGGGGTCATGGTGGCCAGCGTGCCCTGGCAGCTGAGCAGCTCCGAGGGCATGGAGGAGCGCACCGACCGCTCCGCGCCCGGCCTGGTGCGCCGGGGGGCCTTCGGCCCCACGCCCGCGCGCCCGGAGGCGTCCTCCCCGAACGCCGTCACGCCGCCCGCGAGCGGGTCCGGCGGGTCCGGGGGGTCCGGCGACGGTGAGCACGAGGGGGTCCGGTGAGCCGCCCCGCGCGCGCCGCCGCCCCCGGAGCGAGCCGCGGCCGGCGCACCCGCCGGGCGCCCGAGCGGGGCGCGGACCGCACCGGCACCGAGTTCGAGGTCGAGGTCGGCCCGGTCGCCCACGGCGGGCACTGCGTGGCCCGGCACGAGGGCCGGGTCGTCTTCGTGCGCCACGCCCTGCCCGGCGAGCGGGTGCTGGCCCGCGTCACCGAGGGCTCGGACGGCTCGAGGTTCTGGCGCGCCGACGCGGTGCGGGTGCTGCGCGCCGACGCCGACCGCGTCGAGCAGCCCTGCCCGGTGGCCCGCCCGGGGCTGTGCGGCGGGTGCGACTTCCAGCACGTCGCGCTGCCGCGCCAGCGCGCGCTGAAGGCGCAGGTGGTCGCCGAGCAGCTGCGGCGCCTGGCCGGGCTGGAGCTCGCCGTGCGGGTCGAGGAGGTCCCGCTGCCGGCGGGGGCGCCCGAGCCGGGGGCGGAGGGGCTGCGCTGGCGCACCCGCACGCAGTTCGCCGTGGACGCCGAGGGTCGCACGGGGCTGCGCGAGCACCGCTCCCACGAGGTCGTGCCGCTGGCGGACTGCCCGATCTCCACCCCGGCCGTCGTCGGCAGCGGGGTGCTGGCGCAGCGCTTCGGCAACGTGGAGTCGGTGGAGGTGGCGGCCGGCTCGGACGGCGGCGACCCGCTGGTCGTCGTCACCCCCAGCGCCGGCGCGCACGCGCACCTGCCCAGGCTGCCGGGCGCCTCGGTGGCCGTGCGCACCCCCGAGGGCCTGCACCGCGTCAGCGGGCGCACCTGGGTGGGCGAGCGGGTGCCGGTGCGCGGGGAGGAGCTGTCCTTCCGCGTCAGCGGCGCGGGGTTCTGGCAGGTGCACGCGGGCGCGGGCGCCGCGCTGACCGCGGCCGTGCTGGAGGCGCTGCAGCCGCGCCCGGGCGAGCGCGTGCTGGACCTGTACGCCGGGGCGGGGCTGTTCACCGCCGTGCTGGCGCGCGCGGTCGGCGAAGAGGGCTCGGTGCTGGCCGTGGAGGGCGAGGCGCGCGCCGTGCGCGACGCGCGACGCACCCTGCACGACGCCCCGCAGGTGGAGCTGTGGGAGGGCGACGTGGCCGAGGCGCTGGCCGAGCCGGAGCTGGCCGGCGCCGAGGTGGACCTGGTGGTGCTGGACCCGCCGCGCGCGGGGGCCGGGCGCACGGCGGTGGCGGGCATCGCGGCGCTGCGGCCGCGGGCGGTGGCGTACGTCGCCTGCGACCCGGCGGCGCTGGCGCGCGACCTGGCGACCTTCGCCGAGCACGGCTACGCGCTGGAGGGCCTGCGCGCCCTCGACCTGTTCCCGATGACGCACCACGTGGAGTGCGTGGCGCACCTGGTGCCCGCCGGCTGAGCCGGGCTCGCCAGCGCGCGGGGCGCGCGCGCCGGCGCGCAGCCGGGTGCGCGGTGGTATCTTGACGTCGAGATAAGTGGTCGCGGCCCGGTGGGGTGCCGCTCCGCGCGGGCGGCGCGGGTGGCAGCATCGGTCCGGACGCCCGACCCGCGACGACGACGAAGCGGACGACGAGTGAGGAGCTCACGGTGAGCAGCCAGAACAGCTTCCAAGCCAAGGCTACCCTAACGGTGGGCGGCACCGACTACACGATCTTCCGCCTGTCGGCGGTCGAGGGCGCGCAGGAGCTGCCCTTCAGCCTGAAGGTGCTGCTGGAGAACCTGCTGCGCACCGAGGACGGCGCGAACATCACCGCCGACCACATCCGCGCGCTGGGCGGCTGGGACCCCTCGGCGCAGCCGGACACCGAGATCCAGTTCACCCCCGCCCGCGTGATCATGCAGGACTTCACCGGCGTGCCCTGCATCGTCGACCTGGCCACCATGCGCGAGGCCGTCGCCGAGCTCGGCGGCGACCCCACCAAGGTCAACCCGCTGTCGCCGGCCGAGCTCGTCATCGACCACTCCGTCATCGCCGACGTCTTCGGGCGCCCCGACGCCTTCGAGCAGAACGTCGAGATCGAGTACGGCCGCAACCGCGAGCGCTACCAGTTCCTGCGCTGGGGCCAGACGGCCTTCGACGACTTCAAGGTCGTGCCCCCCGGCACCGGCATCGTCCACCAGGTCAACATCGAGCACCTGGCCCGCGTCGTCTTCGAGCGCGAGGTCGGCGGCGAGCTGCAGGCCTACCCCGACACCCTGGTGGGCACCGACTCGCACACCACGATGGTCAACGGCCTCGGCGTGCTCGGCTGGGGCGTCGGCGGCATCGAGGCCGAGGCCGCGATGCTCGGCCAGCCGGTCTCGATGCTCATCCCGCGCGTGGTCGGCTTCAAGCTCTCCGGCTCCATCCCGGCCGGCGCGACCGCCACCGACGTCGTGCTGACGATCACCGAGGTGCTGCGCAAGCACGGCGTCGTGGGCAAGTTCGTGGAGTTCTACGGCGAGGGCGTCGGCGCCGTGCCGCTGGCCAACCGCGCCACCATCGGCAACATGAGCCCGGAGTTCGGCTCCACCGCGGCGATCTTCCCGATCGACGACGTCACGCTGGACTACCTGCGCCTGACCGGGCGCAGCGAGGAGCAGGTCGCCCTCGTCGAGGCCTACACCAGGGAGCAGGGCCTCTGGCACGACCCCTCGCGCGAGGCGCGCTACTCCGAGTACCTCGAGCTGGACCTGTCCACGGTCGTGCCCAGCATCGCCGGCCCCAAGCGCCCGCAGGACCGCATCGTGCTCACCGAGGCCAAGGAGGCGTTCCGCGCCGCCCTGGCCGACTACGTCGCCGACGAGGTGCCCGCGGGCAACGTGGCGTCCAGCGCGCACAGCGACGCGGTCGACGCGGTCGCCGGCTCCTCCCAGGACGAGGCCAGCGCCGAGAGCTTCCCCGCCTCCGACGCGCCCTCCGCCTCGCACACCGACGAGCGCGACGTGCCCGCCGCCCCCGGGCACGCCAGCGGCCGCCCCTCCAAGCGGGTCGCCGTGACGATGGCCGACGGCACCACCGCCGAGATCGACCACGGCGCCGTCGCCATCGCCTCGATCACCAGCTGCACCAACACCTCCAACCCCTCGGTGATGGTGGCCGCCGCGCTGCTGGCCAAGAACGCCGTCGAGCGCGGCCTGACCCGCAAGCCGTGGGTGAAGACCTCCCTGGCCCCCGGCTCGAAGGTCGTCACCGACTACTACGAGAAGGCCGGGTTGACCCCGTACCTGGAGAAGCTGGGCTTCCACCTCGTCGGGTACGGCTGCGTCACCTGCATCGGCAACTCCGGCCCGCTGCCCGAGGAGGTCTCCGCCGCGGTCCAGGAGAACGACCTGGCGGTGACCGCGGTGCTCTCGGGCAACCGCAACTTCGAGGGCCGGATCAACCCGGACGTGAAGATGAACTACCTCGCCTCCCCGCCGCTGGTCATCGCCTACGCGATCGCCGGCACGATGGACTGGGACGTGGAGCACGACCCCATCGGGCAGGACGAGTCCGGCGCCGACGTCTTCCTGCGCGACATCTGGCCCGACGCGGCCGAGGTCGAGCGGGTCATCGGCGAGGCCATCAGCAAGGACATGTTCGTCAAGGACTACGCCGACGTCTTCGCCGGCGACGAGCGCTGGCAGGGCCTGCCCACCCCCGAGGGCGACACCTTCGCCTGGGACGCCCAGTCCACCTACGTGCGCAAGCCCCCCTACTTCGAGGGCATGCGGGCGCAGCCGGCGCCGGTCACCGACATCACCGGCGCGCGCGTGCTGGCGCTGCTGGGCGACTCGGTGACCACCGACCACATCTCCCCGGCCGGTTCCATCAAGCCCGACAGCCCCGCCGGTACGTACCTCTCCGAGCACGGCGTCGAGCGCGCGGACTTCAACTCCTACGGCTCGCGCCGCGGCAACCACGAGGTGATGATCCGCGGCACCTTCGCCAACATCCGGCTGCGCAACCTGCTGCTGGACGGCGTCTCGGGCGGCTTCACCCGCGACTACACCCGCGGCGGGGAGCAGACCACCATCTACGACGCCGCGCAGAACTACGCCGCCGCCGGAACCCCGCTGGTCGTGCTGGGCGGCAAGGAGTACGGCTCGGGCTCCTCGCGCGACTGGGCCGCCAAGGGCACCGCCCTGCTGGGCGTCAAGGCCGTCATCACCGAGAGCTTCGAGCGCATCCACCGCTCGAACCTCATCGGGATGGGCGTGGTGCCGCTGCAGTTCCCCGCCGGCGAGAGCGCGGCGTCGCTGGGCCTGGACGGCACCGAGACCTTCGACGTCACCGGCATCACCGAGCTCAACGAGGGCCGCACCCCGCGCACCGTGCGCGTGAGCGCCACGAAGGAGGACGGCTCCACCGTCGCCTTCGACGCGGTCGTGCGCATCGACACCCCCGGCGAGGCGGACTACTACCGCAACGGCGGCATCCTGCAGTACGTGCTGCGCTCGCTCACGAACGCCTGACGAGCACCCGGCGCGCACCCGCCGCGCGGCGGGGGAGGGCGGTCACCCGAGGTGGGGTGGCCGCCCTCCGGCGCGCCCGGGGCCCCGCACCCGCGCGCCGTCGCGCGCTGCCCCCGCGCGCCGTCGCGCGCTGCCCCCGCGCGCCGTCGCGCGCTGCCCCCGCGCGCCGTCGCGCGCTGCCCCCGCGCGCCGTCGCGCGCTGCCCCCGCGCGCCGTCGCGCGCTGCCCCCGCGCGTCGTCGCGCGCTGCCCCCGCGCGTCGTCGCGCAGCGTCGCCGCCCTCACCCGTCCGGGTGCACCCGGGGGTCAAGGCGGGTGCGGCGCGTGCCGATGGGGTTGCTGTGCGGGCCCACGCGGGGAGGCCGCCGGAGCGGACGGGGCGAGGGTTGTTCGACGAGGTGTGGCGCAGCCAGGGCGAGGACGTCGCCCCCGGGGTCGTCGCCGCCCTGCTGCACCTGGCGGCCGCCGGGGACCGGCCCGTGCTGGTCGTCTCCCGGCCGCGCCCGCCCGAGGCGCCCGAGCGCCCGCGCGTGCGCTGGTCGAACGCGCCCCTGGCCGACGTGCTGGGCGTGGCGCCGGCCGACCTGCAGGACCTGCCGGTCGAGCGCGTGCTGCGCGGCGCGGGCGCGCCCGGCGCGCTGGTGCGCGAGCGCTGCACCCGCTTCGCCGTCGAGGCGGTCACCGCCTCCGGCGCGGTGCGCGCGGTGGAGGTCGCCGCCTGGCCGGTGCCCGAGCGCGTCAGCGGTTTCGGCGCGGTCTCCGAGCGCCTGCACGTGGACCTGGCGCTGGCCGCGGAGGACCACTGGGTGCTGCAGCTGGTGGCCCCCGACGACGAGCGCTCCCGCGCGGCGCTGCGCGCGGCCGAGGAGCGCTTCACCACCCTGGCCCAGGACTCCCCGGTGCCCACCGTCGTCTCCGACGTCGGCGCGCGCCTGTCGCGCGTCAACGACGCCTTCGCCGTCCTGCTGGGCGTGCCGGCCGACCAGCTGCACGGCACCGGCTGGCTGGCGCACGTGCCCGACGAGGAGCGCGACCGCGTCGCGCAGGCCGTCGCCGACGTGCTGGCCGGTGAGCGCGTCGCCTTCGAGACCCGGCTGCGCACGGCCGACGGCCTGGTGCGCTGGGTCGCGGTGCGCCTGGCGCCCAGCCGCACCCCCGGTCACGGCGCCGGTTTCGTCGGCACCGTCGAGGACGTCACCGACCGGCGCGCGCGCGAGCGGCGCCTGGCCTACCAGGCCCAGCACGACCTGCTGACGGGCCTGGCGAACCGCCTGGCGCTGCTGGACCACCTCGGCGAGCTGCTCGCCGGGGGCGCGCGCACCCCGGCCGGGGTCCTCATGGTGGACCTGGACGACTTCAAGACCGTCAACGACGGCCTGGGCCCGGAGGCCGGCGACGCGGTGCTGGTGGAGGTCGGGCGCCGCCTGGCGCGCGCCGTGCGCACCGGCGACCTCGTCGCGCGCCCCGGCGGCGACGAGTTCGTCCTGGTGTGCCACGACCTGCCCGACGAGGCCGCCGTGCAGGCCACCGCCCGCCGGGTGCTGGAGTGCCTGGTGGCGCCGGTGGAGGTCAACGGGCTGAGCCTGCGGGTGGCGGCCAGCGTCGGCGTGGTGCTGCTCGACGGCGCCCCCGGCGGTGCGGAGGAGGTGGTGCGCGACGTGGGCATCGCCACCCACGAGGCCAAGGCCGCCGGCGGCGGGCGCTGGGCCGTGCTCGACGAGGACGTGCGCCAGCGCGCCCGGCGCTCCCTGCGCCTGGTGGCCGACCTGCGCGAGGCGCTGGCGCGCGGCGCCCTCGACGTGCACTACCAGCCGGTGGTGCGCCCGGGCACGCCCACCCGCCCCGGCGGGCTGCTGCTGTCGGTGGAGGCGCTGGCCCGCTGGCGCCACCCGGAGCTGGGCCCGATCGACCCGCAGACCTTCATCGAGGTCGCCGAGCGCGCCAACCTCGTGCCGGTGCTGGACGCGCACGTGCTGGCCGTGGCGTGCCGGGACCTGGCCGCCTGGCGCGCCGCCGCCACCGCCGAGGGCCTGGCGCACGTCCCGCGCCGGGTCGCGGTGAACGTCTCGGCCGTCAGCCTGTCGGCGGAGGGCTTCGCCGAGGGCGTGCGCCGCACCGTCGCCGGCGCCGGCCTGCAGCTGGAGGACGTGTGCCTGGAGGTCACCGAGACCGCCCTGGCCAGCGACCTGCGCGCCTGCCGCGCCGTGCTGGAGGAGCTGCGCCGCGAGGGCGCGCGCGTGGCCATCGACGACTTCGGCACCGGCTACTCCTCGCTGTCGTACCTGGTGGGCCTGCCGGTGGACCACCTGAAGGTGGACCGCTCCTTCGTGCGCGACCTGCGCGGCGGGCGGGCGGGCGGTGCGCGCGGCGGCCCGGCGCGCGCCGTGGCCGCGGCCGTGGTGACCCTGGCGCGCACCCTGGGCCTGGACGTTGTGGCCGAGGGCGTGGAGACGCCCGAGCAGAACGCGGTGCTCGTGGAGCTGGGCTGCGAGGCGGTGCAGGGGTACCTGTACGCGCGGCCCATGCCCCGCGAGGAGCTGTGGGCGGTGCTGCGCGGCGGGGGCGTGCTCGACCCCGACCCGGCCGCGCCGGGGCTGCCCGCCCCCCGGCAGGTGAGCGCGTGAACGCCCCGCGCCCGCGCACCGGCGCCGCCGCGCGCGGCGCGCACCCCGCCGCGCCCACCGCGCCCACCGCGGCCCCGGTGCCCGCGGGCACCTCCGTGGTGGCGGAGGGCGCCGTCGACGTGCTCGGGCGCGTCAGCGCCGCGCTGGACGACCTGCCCGCGCACCGCCCCGTCGCCGCGCGCGTGATCGCCCAGGCCGACGACCACCGCTCCGACGCGCGCTCGCTGGGCCAGACGCTCAGCTACGACCCGGCGCTGACGGCCAAGGTGCTGCGCCTGGCGAACTCGGCGTACTTCGGCCTCAGCGGCCGCGTCTCCGCCCCGGCGTTCGCCGTGACCGTCGTGGGCTTCTCCACCGTGCGCAGCCTGGCGGTGGCCGCCATGGCGGGCCTGGAGGAGGTGCCCGAGTCGCTGGGGGGCTTCTGGGAGCGCAGCGTGCTCACCGCCGTCACCGCCGGCGAGGTGGCCGGGCGCGTCGGCGTGCGCGCCCCCGACGCCTTCAGCCTGGGCCTGCTGGCGCGCCTGGGGCAGGCGCTGCTGGTGCGCTGCGACCCGGTGCGCTACCCGGAGCTGCTGGCCGCGGCCGGCGACCGCGAGGAGCTGCTGGCCGCGGAGGTGCGCCGCTACGGCTCGACGCACACCCGCGTCTCCGCCGAGGCGCTGGCGGCCTGGTCCTTCCCCGACGAGCTGTCCGCGGCGCTGGCGCAGGTCGACGCGCCCGGCTGGGCCGCGCCCCTGGCGGTGTGCGTGCGCCTGGGGGTGGAGCTGTCCGAGCGGCTGCTGGACCCCGGGCGCACCCCGCGCCCGGCCGGCCACCTCAGCGGCGGGCGAGTCGACGACGCGGAGCTGGACGCGCTGCGCAGCCGGGTGCAGCACGTGGCGCAGGACATGCTGCGCCTGCTGGCGAGCTGACCGCCGTGCCGGCGGGCGGCGGGGCCGGCCGTGCGCCCGGCCGTGCGCCCGGCGAGCCCCACCGCGCACGGACGGGGTGCGCCGGGCAGGATGGCCGCGTGTGCGAGGCGACCCCCGATGCTGAGATCTCCCTGCCGGATCACGAGCACTCGGCGCGCCGGGCCCGCACCTTCCTCTCGGAGGCCTACTGCGCGGTGCACCACGCCCGCGTGCTCGACGAGGCGCAGCTGCTCGTCTCGGAGCTGGTGACCAACGCCGTGCGCCACGGCGGCCCGCCCGTGCGGGTGCGCGTGCACTGCGACGGCTCCGACGGGCTGCAGGTGTCCGTCTCCGACGGCGACCCGCGCCCGCCGGTGCGCCGCGACGTCGCGCCCGAGGCCGAGGGCGGGCGCGGGGTCGCCCTGGTGGACATCCTCTCCGACCGCTGGGGCGTCGAGCGCGTCCCCTCCGGCAAGACGGTCTGGTTCGTCCTGTCCTGACCCCCGCCCGAGCCCGGGCGCGGCGCCTACCGCCGGGCGTGCGCGGCGGTGCGCCGCACCAGGTCCGCCCACCCGTCGCCGAGGCGGTCGGCTCCGAGGTTGCGCACCCCCGCCAGGTGCGCGGCCATCGGCGCCTCCAGGCAGGCCAGCAGGAAGAAGGCCAGCACGTCCCGGTCGCCGGGCACGTGCGCGGCGCGCAGCAGCACTCGCACGTGCATGCGCGCGAAGTCCGCGGAGGGGTCCTGGCCGCCGCGCAGGTCCGCCTCGGCCGCGCGCAGCAGGTCGCCGCGCTCGGCGAGGAAGCGCAGCCGGTGCCGGCCGAAGGCCTCCAGGCGCTCCAGCGGGTCCGCGCCCGGGCCCAGCGGGGGCGGGCCGGAGAGCACCTCCTGCTGGAAGGAGCGCTCGAACTCGTCGAGCAGCGCGGCGAACAGGCCCGAGCGCGAGCCGAAGCGGCGGAAGACGGTGCCCTTGCCCACGCCGGCGCGCGCGGCCAGGCGGTCCATGCTGAAGCCCGCCACGCCCACCTCCTGCACCAGGCCGCGCGCCGCGCACATCAGCGCCTCGCGGTTGCGCGAGGCGTCGGCGCGCACGGGCCCGCGAGCGGGTCCGAGCAGGGTCAGCGGTCGTGCCACCCGCCGAGCGTAGGCCCGCCGGGCCGGTGCGCGGCGACGCGCGGGCGGGTGAGCCGGCACCGCCCCGGTTGACGGCACGGGCGGGGTGGGCGCTATGGTCGAAGACATGCGGACCGCGGTCCGCATCGAAGCCCGCGGGGCGCGCCGTCCGCGCGTCCCGCCCCGCACCGCCGCGGCCGACACCGCCGGCCGCGCCACGCCCCGACGCCCCTCCCGAGGAGTTCCCGTGACCGACGTCCTGGTCCTGGTGGGCAGCCTGCGCGCCGCCTCCGTCAACCGCCGCATCGCCGAGACCGCCGTGCACCTCGCGCCCGCGGGGGCGCACCTGCACGTGTACGAGGGGCTGGGTGAGCTGCCCCTCTACAACGAGGACATCGACGTGGAGGGCGCCACGCCCCCCCAGGTCGAGGCCCTGCGCGCGGCCGTCGCCGCCGCCGACGCGATCCTCGTGGTCACCCCCGAGCACAACGGCACCATCCCCGCCGCGCTGAAGAACGCCGCGGACTGGGCCTCGCGCCCGTACGGCGCCAGCTCCCTGTCCGGCAAGCCGACCGCGGTCGTCGGCAGCGCGTTCGGCCAGTACGGCGGCGTGTGGGCGCAGGACGACGCGCGCAAGGTGTTCGGCATCGCCGGCGCGCGCGTGCTCGCCGAGGCCACCATGGCCATCCCCGAGTCCGTGGTGCGCTTCGCCGAGGCCCACCCCAAGGACGACACCGAGGTGACCGAGAAGCTCACCGCCGTCCTCGACGCGCTGCTGAGCGCCACCGAGCCCGTCGCGGCCTGAGCACCGCTGCGCCGGCGCGCCGGGGAGCGCCTCACCGGGCCCCCGGCGCGCCGGGCGCACCAGCGCCCCCCGGGGCGTCGAGCACGTCCAGCACGCCCATCATCCCCATGTCCTCGTGCGAGGCGACGTGGCAGTGGAACACCGTGCGCCCTGCGGGCCCGGAGAACTCCACCGCCAGCCGCACCGACTCGCCCGGCCGCACCGGGACCGTGTCGCGCCACCCGCGCTCCACGGGGGCGACGGGCGCCCCGTCGCGCTGCAGGACGCGGAACGGGTGGGTGTGCAGGTGGAACGGGTGGTCGGTGGTGTGCTCGTTGACCACCTCCCACACCTCCACCGTGCCGCGCCGGGCCGTGACGTCCGCCGGCCCCGAGGCCGCGCGCTCGTGGTCGAACGCGCGGCCGTCGACCGTGAAACCCCCCGCGGGGTCCGCGTCCAGCACGATCCGGCGCGCGACCGGCGCACCCGGCGCGGTCGCCGGGTGCGCCGGCGCCGTCGTGGGCAGCCGTGCGGGCAGCGGCGGCGCGGTGCGCCGCACCCGCGTCTCCAGGGCCAGCAGCACCTGCTCCGGCGCCCCGGCGCCGCCGTCGGCGTAGGGCGAGAAACCCAGCGCGCGCAGTTCCGAGCGACCGGGTGCGGCGGTGTCCACGAGCAGTTCCACCCGGCCCCCGGGCGGCAGCAGGAACTCCGGCACCGGCTCCACCCGCGTCAGCGGGTGCCCGTCCACGGCCAGCACGTGCACCGGCGCCGGTGCGCCGGCGGCGACCAGCCCGAGCAGCAGGTGGTCGTCGGAGGTGGCGTTGACCACCCGCAGCCGGGTGCGCCCCGAGGTCGTCTCCAGCACCGGCCGCCGAACCCCGCCGACGAGGAGCTCCCCGCCGGCGGTGGTGCCGCCGGTGACCACGAGGACGCGGTCGTCGCAGTCGGCCAGCTCCGGCAGCTCGTCGAGGGGGCCGGTCACCAGCAGCGCCCCGGCCAGCCCGGCGGAGACCTGCCGGGAGACGTCGCCGTGCGGGTGCGGGTGGTACCAGTGGATCCCGGCCGTGCCTGGCACGAGGGGGAACTCGTGCACGCTCGTGCCGCCGTCGGGCACCGTCTCCAGCGGGCGGTCCACCGCGGGGTCCAGGGGCAGGCCGTGCACGTGCAGGCTGCTCGGGGCCCCGGTCGCGTTGCGCAGCGTCAGCCGGGCGGTGTCGCCCTCGCGCAGCCGCAGCAGCGGGCCGGGGTTCGTGCCGCCGTACGCCAGCCCCGTCCCGGCGGGGGCGGCCACCAGGTCGGTGGCCAGCACCCCGCCGGGACCGGTGCTCCAGACCGCTTCCGCCGCAGCGGGCAGGGCCGGGCCGTCGACCCCGGCCGCGCCGCGGCGGCGCAGCAGCGGGTAGGAGGCGGCCGAACCGCCGCCCAGCAGGGCCGCGGCGCCCAGCGCCAGCGCGGTGCGCCGGGAGGGCCGCGCAGGGGTCCGGGCGCCGGTCCGGGCGTCGGGCCGGGTACCGGGCCGGGTCTCAGCCATGGTGGTGCCCCCCGGCGGGCACGGAGGTCGTCGCCGCGGCCGGTGCGCTCGCGCCCTCGACCGTGGCGCCCGTGCCGACCACGGTCAGGCGGCCCTCCATGCCCTCCTCCAGGTGGTCCCCGGCGGTGCAGGTGATGCGGTAGGTGCCCGGCGCCACGTCGAGCACCACGGTGCGCTCGCGCCCGCTGGGCACCAGCACGTCCACGCCCAGCTCCTCCAGCGCGAACGTGTGCGCGTCGTCGGAGGTGTTCGTGAACCGCAGCGCCACGGTGCCGGCCTCGGCGCGCAGCTGCGAGGGGCCGAACCGGTAGTTCGTCATCGACACCGCGGGCAGTTCGCGCACCTGCGCGGCGGTGAGGTCACCGGTGTGCGCCGTCTGCGGGCTGAGCACCAGCACCAGCGCCGCGGTCACCGCCGAGAGCGCGGTGGCTGCCGCCGCCAGCGGCAGCACCGCGCGCCGCCCGGGGCCGCGGCCGCCGGCCGCCGTCGCGGCGGCCGCCGCGAACGCCGTGCCCAGCGCCACCACCTGCACCGCCGCCACGGCGAACGGTACGAGGTCGCCGGGGCGCGAGAGGTCGAAGGACAGCTCCGCCGCCCGCAGCGCCGCGACCGCCGGCACCACGACCAGGGCGGGCAGCGCCGCCCGGCGCCGCCTCGAGCGCAGCGCCAGCGCGGCACCCAGCGGGAGGACGGCGATCGCCGCCATCCCGGGGTTCGGGGTTCCCGCCAGGACGGTGTGCGCGACGACGGTGGTGGCCGCGACCACCGCGAGCGCGGCGCTCGCCACGGCCCGCGCCGGGTCGCCGCGCCGGCCGCCGGGCTCCGCAGGTGCCGCGGGGGTGCTGCGGTCGTGGTCTCGGGGGTCTCGGGGGTCTCGGGGGTCTCGGGGGTCTCGGGGGGAGGTGGTGGTTCCGACGGTGCTCACGGTGCTCTCCTCGGGTCGGGTTCGTGGGTCTCTCGGGCTCGTCGGGTCTCTCGGGTTCCGGGTTTCGGTGGTTCGAGGGTTCGAGGGTTCGGGTGGGTTCCCGGGCTTCAGGAGGCGTCGGGCACCAGGACGACCTTCCCGGCGACCGTGCCGGACTCGGCCAGCCGCACGGCCTCGGCGACGCGGCTCAGCGGCAGCACGGCGGCGACCCTGGCCGGCAGCAGGCCGCGGGCGTGCAGGTCCAGCACCTGCCCCAGTTCGCTGCGCACGCGCGCGCGGAACCGCTCGGGGTCGCGCCGCCCGCCCCAGACGTCGAAGAAGGTCGCCCGGCGGCCGTCGGGCAGCGCGTTCCACCACGCCAGGCGCAGCACGAGCCGCAGCACGGGCAGGCGCGGGTTCCCGGTGACGTCGCGGGTGGCGGCGCTGCCGTAGGAGACGAGGGTGCCGCCGCGGCGCAGCAGCGCGCGGGAGGTGGCGATGCCGGGGCCGCCGACGTGGTCGAACACGGCGTCGACGCCGCCGGGGGCCAGGGCCCGCACCTGCGCGCCGAGGTCGCCGCGGTGGTCCACCGGTTCCACGCCGCGCTCGCGCAGCGCGTCGTGGTGGCGGGCGGAGGCGGAACCGATCACCCGCGCCCCGGCGAGCAGGGCGAGCTGCACCAGCAGGCCCCCGACGCCGCCGTTGGCCCCGAGCACGAGCACCGTCTGGCTGGCGCGGACCCGCGCCACGCGGTGCAGCATGCCCCACGCCGTCAGGCCGTTGACGCCGAAGGTGGCCGCGTCGACCGGACGCACGCCCTCCGGCACGGGCACCAGGTCGGCGGCCGTCAGCAGCGCGTGGGTGGCCCAGCCGCCCGTCTTCGTCATCGCCGCGACCCGGCGACCGACCAGGGAGGGGTCGGCGCCGGGCCCGACGGCGAGCACCGTGCCCACCAGGTCGTAACCGGGCACGAAGGGGAACGGCGGCTGGTCGTAGTACTTCCCGCGGCGCATCTGCTGCTCGGCGAAGGAGACGCCGCTGGCCTCGACCGCGACGAGCGCCTGCCCGGCGGCGGGAGCGGCCAGCGGCCGGTGCCGCAGCTGCAGGCCCTCCGGCTCGACGAGGCCGGGCAGGACCACCTCGGTGGCGGTGACCGCGGGCGCGGCGCCAGCGGTGGAGGTGCGGGGGGTGGGGCGGGTGGTGGTCACAGGGTCCTCCTGGTGAGTGATTGGTGAGTCACATCTGTGGTCGCACCGAGGGCTCCGCCGCGGTGGCGGAGGGGTGCTCGGGTGCCGTTCCTCGAGGGCCGCCGGGGTGGTGCGCCCGTCGGGGCGTTGCGGCCTGGTTTGAGTGAGTGAACACTCACAACAGGGGGCGTGTCAACCCCCGTTGCGGGAGGGCGCGGTGGGCGGGGGTGCGGGGCGCGGGTGGGTACGTTGCCACCGTGAGCACCGAGCCAGGCCCGCAGCACGCCGACCTCCTGGCCGCCCTGGCCGGCGACCCCGCCGCCGCGGCGCCGTCCACCGCCCCTGCTCCCGCACCCGCCGAGGTGGCCGGGGCCGAGGGGGACGACGGCGCCGGCGAGGACTTGGCGCTGCCCGTGCCCGGGCTCACCTCCGCGCACCGGCGCGCCGTGGCCGCCGCGCTGAGCGGCGCCCCGGTCCTGGTGGACACCGGCGCCGACCCCTCCGCCGCGCCGCTGACCGCCGCGCTGCTGGCCGCCCTGGCCGCCCGTGGCCGGCGCGTCCTGCACCTGCCCGGCCCCCTGACCGGTCCGGACGTGCGCGAGGAGCTGCAGCGCGCGAGGCTGACCGCCCTGCTGGGCGAGGACGGGCCGGGCGAGGACGGGCCGGGCCGGGAGGGACCCGGCGACCCGGACGGGGCGGGCGGGGCGGGCGGGGCGGCGGGTGACGAGCAGCGCCCGCAGGAGCTGAGCGCGCGCCTGGCCCGCTACGCCGCGGACCTGCACGCCCGCCCCGGCGACGGCGGCCCGAGCGCGTTCGAGGCGCTGGCCGAGCTCGCCGAGCTGCGCGCCGGGCACGTGCGCCCCCCGCTGCTGCCGGCGGCCGCCGCCTGGGACGAGCCCGAGCGCGCCGAGGTGGCCGCGCTGCTGGGGGCCGAGCCCGTCGCGGTGGCGGTCCCCCTCGGCTCGGAGGAGGACGTCGAGCGCCGCGCCGGTGCGCTGCAGCGGCTGCCCGGGGCGCTGGACGCGCTGGGCGCCCTGACGGGCCGCCTGGGCGCCGAGCTGTCCTGGTCGCCGCTGGTCACCCTGGGCGACGCCGAGGCGGCCGTGCCGCTGCTCGAGCGCGCCGAGGCCGCCGCCCGCACCTACGTGCCGCTGGCCCTGACCGCCGACCTGGAGCAGGCGCGCGCGGTCTTCACCCAGCAGCAGCGCTCGTTCCTCAGCGCCGAGGAGCGCAACCGCCGCCGCGAGGTGCGCCGGCTGTCCGCGCTGCGCCACGACGGCGCCTTCGGGCTGCGCGACGTGGAGGAGCTGCAGCGCCTGCGCGCGGACTGGTCCCGGCACGCCCCCGGGGCGCCGCGCGCGTGGGACGGGCGCGGGGAGCTGGCCCGGCTCCTGGGCGAGGTGCGCACCCTGCTCGCCGCGGCCGGCGAGCTGCCGGCGCCCCTGCCGCAGGACGCCGACGCCGTGGAGCTGGTGCAGCTGCCGGCCCTGGGCGAGCGCGCCGGCGCAGCGCACGCGGCCCTGCTGCGCGAGCGCCGCCGCGCGCGCCTGGACGAGCAGGGCCTGGCGGAGCTGCGGGCGGCGGTGCCCGCCGGCGCCGACGCCGCCGACGTCACCCGCCTGGTGCGCGGGGCGTGGTTGCGCGCCCGCGCCGAGGCCGCCCTGAGCGCTCTGGAGGCCGCCGGGCCGGCCGCCGCGGCCGGTGAGCTGCGCGCCGTGCGGGCGCGCACCCGCCTGGCCGCCGCCCGCGCCCTGCGCGCCGCCCTGGCCGACGGCTCCGCCCCCCGCGTCGTCCTCGCCGGCGGCCCCGGCGACGCGCGGGACGACGGCCCCGACGCCCCCTCCGACGACCTCTCCGACGTCGCCTTCGACGTCCTCGTCGTCGCCGACGCGCACACCCGCCCGGCCGAGGACGTGCTCGCCGCGGCGCGCCGGGCGCGCACCCTTGTCCTCGTGGGCGACGCCTCCGCCGCCGGCACCGGCGACGGCTCGGCCTGGAGCGCCCTGGCCGACCGCGTCCCCGTGCACCGCACCGCCGCACCCGCGCCGCCGCAGGACCCGGCCACCGCGTCGCTGCGGGCCGTCGTGGCCGCGTCGCTGCGCGCGGCCGGGCTGGCCGTGGCCACCGGGCCCGTCGTGGCCGGGCGCACCGTGGACCTGCTGCTGGGCGCAGACCCCGCCGGTGGCGGTGACGGTGACAGTGACGGTGACAGTGACGGCGGCGGTGACGGCGGCGGCGTCGGTGCGGGCGCGGCGGCGCTCGCCGTCGAGCTGGACGGCGCCGGGTACGCCGCCCTGCCCACGGTGCACGACCGGGAGGTCGCCCGCCCCGAGCAGCTCGAGCGGGCCGGGCTGCGCGTGCTGCGGCTGTGGAGCACCGCGTGGGCCCGCGACCCGCGCGGGGAGGTCCAGCGCGTCGTGGAGGCGCTGCGCAGCGCCCGCGAAGAGGCCGAACGCGCTGCCCGCGAAGAGGCCGAACGCGCTGCCCGCGAAGAGGCCGAACGCGCTGCCCGCGAAGAGGCCGAACGCGCTGCCCGCGAAGAGGCCGAACGCACTGCCCGCGAAGAGGCCGAACGCGCTGCCCGCGAAGAGGCCGAACGCGCTGCCCGCGAAGAGGCCGAACGCGCTGCCCGCGAAGAGGCCGAACGCGCTGCCCGCGAAGAGGCCGAACGC